>JANQSM010000181.1 GCA_028284025.1 Alphaproteobacteria bacterium
ATTGTGGGTATGGTTGCGCCTGAAATTGCTGGCGGATGCAGGTATTGTGGGGCTGCCGAATGCTGGAAAATCTACGTTTATCTCTGCCGTCAGCGCGGCCAAACCCAAAATTGCCGATTACCCCTTTACTACACTTCACCCTAATCTGGGCGTGGTACAGGTGGACACGAACAGCTTTGTTCTGGCTGATATTCCCGGCCTTATTGCCGGAGCACATGAAGGCCAAGGCCTGGGCGATAGGTTTTTAGGCCATGTAGAGCGATGTAGTGTTTTATTACACCTGATTGATGCACTGGAAGAAGATGTATGCGCCAATTATGACATTATCCAGCAGGAGCTGGAAGCCTATGGTGCAGGATTAAAAGATAAGCCACAAATTTTGGCTTTAAACAAGATTGATACGCTGGATCCGGCAGATTTAAAGAAAAAACGCCAAAAACTTAAAAAACATAGCAAAAAAGAGGTGCACCTGGTTTCTGCTGCCTCAGGCCAGGGAACCCGTGAGATTTGTGGGCTGTTATACCAATGTGTGCTGGAAAACAAAGGGACCACCCCTGAAGAAAATGCTGTAACAAGCTGGGCACCTTAGTTTTTTTGAAAAACTGGCGACTTTTTAACTTAAAAAGGATAAAATTAAATTGTAAGGGGTCAAAAGTTCCTTATATAGTGAAATAAAGCTTTTGTTCAAATCACGGAGGTTTAAACCATACCGAAACGTAAAAAAGGCCATATGTCTGGCGCGAAAGACGTTCTTTCAATTATCCAGACATCGATCGAAGACAGCAAAGGCGACAATCCTGTTGTCATTGATTTAAACGGCAAGTCCAGTATTGCAGACTTCATGATTGTTGTATCCGGTACTTCTCAGCGCCATGTCAGCGCGATGGCGACCCGCATTACCGAAAACTTAAAAGAAAAAGCCGGTCTTTCCGCTAAAATTGAAGGCCAGGATTCCGGTGACTGGGTGCTCATCGATGCAGGAAATATCGTCGTGCATCTTTTCCGCCCGGAAGTGCGGGATTTTTACAGCCTGGAAAAAATGTGGGGCCTGGATTTACCATCGCCGCATCCTGCATCCTCTGCTTCATCAAGCAGCCTGCACGTCTGATGCACATTGTTATTGCTGCTATCGGGAAGGCCAAGGAAAGCCTGGAACACCAGCTGTTTGAGAAATATCGACAAGCCATTGAGCAACAATCCAGCTGGCGTGTGGAATTAAAAGAATTAACACCTCGCAAGAATGTGTCGGGGGATATGCTTAAATCCCATGAAGCTGACCTTTTGCAAGAAGCTGTAAAAAATGCCGATCATCTGATTTGTCTGGATGAACGCGGCAAGACATTATCCAGCATGCAACTGGCTGAACATTTCTCTACCTTGCAAAACAACAGCGTAAAAACAGTCGCGTTTGTGATTGGGGGTGCAGACGGACTGGCCGAAAACCTGATTAAAAAAGCAAATCTTTCTCTTTCATTTGGCAAAGCCACCTGGCCGCATATGCTGGTTCGGCCCATGCTGGCAGAGCAAATCTATCGAGTAGAGAAAATCCTGGCTAACCACCCTTACCACAGAGAATAGTTTTTTCTGTTGCCCTTTTAAATATTCTGTTTTAAGAAAGAGGAATCATCACAAAAAATGGGCTATAATGGAAAAAACAGTAAGTGGAAAAGGACCCATTATGAATGTAGAAGAAGTATCTCCCCTAAATACACTACCGGGTAATTTTGCTAGGGTTGTAGCTTTTGCTTCGGCGCGCCAACTACCCATTTCAATCCTGACAATAGATGGCCTGTTAAGCGTTGATACCCACCAATATGTTGAAACAGTCGGCATGGATATGATCACACACCTCACCCTTGCTGCCAGCAGGGGGTGTCCCATCCGTATTATTCTGTGGGGTGAGGATGAACATTTTAGTCGAACTCTAGAACTGTTAAGAATGAGGATACCAAGTAAAGATATGGGGTGTATCATTACTAATTCTAATAATGCTCGTGAACAGATTGCTCCCTTCATTGTTGCAGGAGAAGACCCCCATGTAGAGAAAACTGCCTCTGCCACTTTAGTCAGTGCGGCTTTAGATTGGGAAGAACAAGAACTTTTTACAGTTATCTCTGAAGATAATAGCCGCCCAATATTCGTTGAACAGCTTAGATATTTTGAGCAAACCTGGAGGGAAGCCCGACGCATCGCAAGAGATAGATTATGCCCCCGACTTGCTACTTTAGCCCACAATTATTATGCTGGTAGGCGAAGAAAAGGGGCTTAACCATACGCGCTGTTGCAGTTACCAGTGGAAATAACTTCGACGGTGAGTTTTTTACTGAATGTCACAGATCAACCGGTTTCATTTTCTTTTTTTAGCTTGCGAAAAGGTTTCCTTTTGACAAAAAAACACGTACACTTATCCACATGATGAGAAAACTGTTTGCGCATTGCTTGATGGTCAGCGCGATTCTTCTGCCGGCAAATGGCTGGGCTGTTCCAAAGAATGTTGAGCGAGAATACCGCGAAATTCAGCAGGAGCTTAAGAAAAGTTCTTCCCAGGCAAAAAAGCTGGAGAAACGTGAAGAAAAATTAGCCGACCTGATTGAGCACAATCGTACCCGATTGATTACGGCGGGTGACCAAACCCAGCGCCAGGAAGCTGATCTGCTTGAATTGGAAAAACAACTGGCAGATCTGCACGAACAACGTGAGGCACTCTACACTGACCTGGTTGCCAAAAATAAAAATTCCAGTCTGATTATCAGCCAGCTGATGCAGCTGTCTGATAAACCTGATGTACGCCTGTTCGCGTTGCCGCTTGAGCCAGACCAGGCGATTCGAAGTGTCGCAATTATGCGCCGCATGTTGCCTGCCCTTCAACAACAGGCCAAAATTCTAAAAGAAAAATTGGAAACACTTTCTACCACCGAGCAAAAAATTGCCCTGCAAAAACAAACCATTGAGAAAAAAGTTACCAAGCTTTCCAAAGATCAGGAATGGCTGAACTACCTGATCGAAAAACGATCAAAGAGCTATGCTAAAGTTAAGACAAAGCGGGAAAAATCTTTAGAGAAAATCGCCGGACTGGCAGCAAAGTCAAACAATTTCAAAGATCTTTTAAGCAAGTTAAAATCTGAACGCAAAGCTGCTGCTATCCGCCCGCCGCAAAAACCTAATCGTGCTGGCCATCAAAGATCGACCACCCAAACTTTTGCTTCCAACTATCGGGGCAGTGGCACAATGACCACACCCGTTAAGGGCCGGATTCTGGTGCGCTATGGTCAAAAGCAGGAAACAGGGCCCAAAGCCAAAGGCATGACGATTGAGACGCGTCCTGGTGCTACTGTTACGGCACCGGTAGACGGGGAAGTCGTGTATTCCGGGAAATTCCGTGGATACGGTAATCTGATTATTATCGAACACGACAAAGGGTATCACTCTCTTTTAGCAGGAATGAATACGCTGGATTCTAAAGTTGGACAATGGGTACTGGCAGGAGAACCCATCGGGCGTATGGGGTCTTTAAAAAATAATCCGCCAAAACTATATCTTGAATTGCGCCGCAACGGACAACCTATTAATATGAATTCTTGGCTAGCACAAACAAACAAAAAGGTAAGTGGATGAAATCTCGGATCTTAATTAGTTTTTTTGCGATTTTTCTGATTACAAGTTCAATCGGAACATTCGGTAAGGCGGAAACTGACCCGTCGGAAACCTACCGGTATTTAAACCTTTTTGGGGATGTGTTTGAGCGTGTACGTCAGGAATATGTTGAGGATGTCTCAGACAAGGAATTGATTGAATCTGCCGTGAACGGCATGTTGATAAATCTGGACCCGCATTCATCTTACCTGGATGAAAAAAGCTTTAAAGACATGCAAGTGCAAACCCGCGGGAAATTTGGCGGCCTGGGCATTGAAGTTACGATGGAAAACGGGCTGGTAAAGGTCATTTCCCCGATTGATGATACACCTGCCTACCGTGCAGGCATTGAAGCTGGTGACCTGATCACTCATCTTGATGGCGACCCGGTTCTGGGACTTACTATCTCTGAAGCAGTTGAAAAAATGCGCGGACGCATCAACACCAAGATTAACCTGACAATCCGCCGTGAAAGTGTAGACCCGTTTGATGTAGAAATCACCCGGGATATTATCAAAATCAAATCTGTCCGTCACCGCATAGAGGACAATGTCGGGTATTTACGGATTACAACCTTTAACGAAGAAACAGATACCGAGTTACAAAAATCTATCGCTGAAATTGAAAAAGAACTGGGCGACAAGTTGATCGGGTATGTTCTGGATTTGCGCAACAACGCAGGGGGATTACTGGATAAAGCCGTCAGTGTTTCGGATGCTTTCCTGGACAAGGGAGAGATTGTTTCAACCCGTGACCGTGGCCTTGAAAACGTACAACGTTTCATGGCGAAAAAGGGGGATATTGCCAACAGTCTGCCGATGGTAGTGTTGGTGAACGGCGGATCTGCTTCTGCTTCTGAAATTGTGGCGGGTGCATTGCAAGATCATAAACGGGCCATCGTAATGGGAACACTTTCCTTTGGTAAAGGATCCGTACAGACCATTATACCAATCCCGGATCATGGAGCCATTCGCTTGACCACTGCGCGCTTTTATACGCCGTCCGGTCGCCCGATCCAGCAAAAAGGGATTACACCAGACATTGAAGTTCTGCCCGCCAAGCTGGAAGAATTAAAAGATGGTCGCCGCCGCGAAGCAGACTTGCGCGATGCCTTAGGGGAAGAAAATCCAAAACGCACACCAAAACCGGCTGACCCGGCAAACAAGGATACTGAAGGAGCAACAGGAAAAACTGAAAAGCCATTTGATTATCAGTTAGAGCGGGCCATCGACATGTTGAAAGGCCTGTCTTTTTACAACAAACAGGTGGCGAATAAACGCTAGCCTTTGTCAAATTCTCCCATGGTTTGGCAAGCTCATCATGAAGGCGAGTTCTCCATCCTGAACTTGCCTGCCCTGCGGGCGAATGGAGTTGGAAGATGAGGTGTTTAAAGAAATATAAAAAACCAACTAACAGGCACTTAACTAAATGAAAAAGCCAAAGCTTCGCATCAAAGACAAAACACTGCCGGTCTTTTTTGCTATCCTGATTGCCTGTATGGCAGGGGTTTATTTTTGGCTGGCTGGGAACGCGGAACATACTATCAGCATGCGTCGGCTTGAAGTGCCCCGCAAAGTGGTTGACCTGCAAAAGCAGCAACAAGCAGCCCAAGCTAGTCCGGCTTATGAAGAAGACTATCTTAATCCTGCTGCTCTTACGCCAGAGACTGGGGACGGGACACATTCGGAAATACCTGAACTTGCGTCCAAACGCATTGCTTTAAAACCTGCCCCTGATTCACGTTTACAAGAAAGTGGACGTTTAGGCCCGCTGCCTAAAATTGGCTCAAAGGGACGCACGCCCTGGGAAGAATATTCCCAACCTTTTCGTGAAGATGCCCGCGACAAAGCAAAACTGGCCATTGTTTTTTATGATGCCGGCCTGGATGACAATTTGCTTAGCTCTATGCTTAATAGGCTGCCCCCTGTTGTGGCATTGTCTTTTTCGCCGTATTCTGAACAACTGAATACACAAATTAAACGTACCCGACATGAGGGATTTGAAGTTTTACTGAACATCCCGATGCATCCTGAAAACATTACGGAAAATGATACTGGTCCGTATACCTTGCAGACAAATTTAGCAATGTCAGAAAATATGGAGCGTTTGGAAAAAGTCATGGTCCGTGCCACCGGATATATCGGCTTGTTAAACGCTAAGGGTAACAAGTACGTGCGTTTTGAAAGTCTTTTAAAGCCTGTGATGGAAGAACTGACCGACCGCGGCCTTTTGTTCATTGATAATGGAGAAAACCTGAATTCCCTGGCCCCGGTGTTGTCGCGAAAACACCGGTATCTTTCACTGTCATCGTCATATGTGCTGGATAACCCACCGCTGCAAGAACACATCCTGGAACAACTTTCCCGCGCCGTGGAGCGCGCCAAAGAAACAGGCCGCCTGATTGTGTTGGCGCAAAGTTTTCCTTTCACCATTGATACCATTGATCAATGGCTTGAAGAATTTGATGATCCGGATGTTGCCATTGTCCCTCTTTCCACTATTGCCCGCGAACGATTTGTGAAGGCTTATGCCCGATCTTCCTGATCCTTTCCATGAAGAACTTGACCCCAACGACTATCGCCCGGGGATTGGTGTAATGCTATTGAACAAAGATAATCACGTGTTTGTTGGCCAGCGCCGGGACAACGCAATAGATGCCTGGCAAATGCCCCAGGGCGGCATTGACCCAAATGAAGATATCGAAAAAGCCATGTGGCGTGAACTACATGAGGAAATTGGTGTGACTCATAATCATGCCTACATCCTGGATCGGTCTCATGACTGGATTTATTATGACTTGCCAGAAGAATTAAAAGGCACTCTGTGGGGGGGTGAATTTTTAGGCCAACGACAAATTTGGTTTGCATTAAAGTTTGTCGGACAAGAAGACGATATTGATATCCACCATCATGAACATCCTGAATTTTCTCAATGGAAATGGGTAGCACCTGAAACCCTGACAGATTTGATTGTCCCTTTCAAACAGCTTTTGTACCAGCAAATTCTGGATCAGTTTGACGCCCACCTGTAAAAAAAGGCTGCCTCTATGAAAGCAGCCTTTTCCAATTTTTAAGACCCAGCACAAAGGCCGGAATGAGGTGCCTAACGCCGGTCACCCATAAGTCTTAGCAACATTAAGAACAGGTTGATGAAATCAAGATACAGCGATAAAGCCCCCATCAGAGCCTTCTTGCCAGCAGTTTCGTGACTATCAGATTCTACATAAATTTGCTTGATCCGCTGGGTATCATAAGCTGTTAAACCGGTAAAAATAATTACACCCAGGACAGAAATTACAAACTGCATCATCGTGCTTTGTAAAAACAAGTTCACCAGGCTGGCTATAATAATCCCAATCAGTCCCATAAACAGAAAAGAACCCAAACCGGATAAATCCCGCTTGGTGGTATAGCCATACAGACTCATTCCCATAAATGTAGCGGCTGTCACAAAGAACGTGCTGACAATACTTTCATTGGTAAAAGCCAGAAAAATCCAGGTCAAGGACAGACCCATTACACCTGCAAAGGCCCAATAAATCAGCTGGGCAGTAGAAAATTTCAGACGGTTAATACCAAAACTTAACACCAGCACAAAGCCCAAAGGGGCAAACATCACCAGCCAGCCCAACCCCGTCATTTGCCCGGTCGGCTGATAAAAAGCACTTAAAAGCGCCGGTGAATGAGCTGTAAGATAAGAGACAACGCCGGTCAAGCCTAAGGCTCCGGCCATATAATTATAAACTCTGATCATATGGGCGCGCAGCCCCTGATCTACCGTTTCATCATACCGTGCCCCAGTAGCACGAATGGGTTGTCTTTGAAACATTGCATTTCCTCTTTTTGTTGGTGGTTAAAGTTCCAGTTATTGGCAATAATCTGGGGTATCATGCCACGGTTTTCAAGGCCTGTCACGCGAAACCGGCAACAAAACTAACAGCGGTAGATCTACAACTCTCCGCCATTATATTGAACCCGTCTTTACAAAAAAATAGAATAGATACTTTCTATCGAGCCTTAGCTGCATCAATCATTGCAGCCAGCTCACTGGAAAGATCCCCAAGAGGTTTTCCAACCTTTACTTCTAATTTCTCCAAACGCTCACTTTGCGTATTAATGTGCGCGGTTAAAAATTTAGCTAAAGGCTTTGCTATGGCAACACGTACTGATTCAGGGAAATTACCTAAAGACCCAATAAACCCTACTATCTCATCAAGGATCTTGTCTTGCAATGTTGGTGTGGGGGCTATTTTCAAAGCTTCCAACATCCAGAAAACCACTTCCATATACTCTTGAGAATTTGTAGCCTCTTTAAACCCTTTGCTTGCTGCTGAAGCAATTGCCTGTGCTGTTTTCGCTTTTGATGGGCCTTTATTTGTGAACGCACCATGGGCTTTTGCAATCGTTCTTAACCAGCCTGGGATAGGTTTAACTTCTTCAACCTCAGCTGGTTTAGCTGCTCCTTGTTGATGGGGGGCTGTACTATGTGGAGCCGCTTTGCTTCTGCCAGTTGTATAATCCCAGCCCGGATCATACGACCCATTAGTTTGATTCAATGGATGACCAGAAGGTAATGGACCAAAGGGAAAAGCATTATTTTGGATTTTCAAACGTATCCATAAATTAGTATCTGCCAACAGTGCTAGAAGCTTGTCTTCATTTTCAAAGGCTGCTTTGCCTTCTTTTGTTTTCAGAATATCAAGAGGATTAAAAGGTCTGGGCTCATCTACCAATTTTCCATCTTTGCCCGACACCTTGGCAAGCTTTCCTGTCTGTTTCCGATGATCCCAGTCTGCAGCTGCAATGCCCATCTGCTTGATCCGTGCTATCTCTGCTTCAACATCTTCTTCTGTAAATCTGATACCACCAAATCCATGAGTCGACACTTTTAATTCGACCACACCACTTTTACGTGTTTCTGTTTGAGGATTTGTGTTTGCAGGGGACCCCTGCCCACCTTTTGAGGTTAGTTTTTTTACCATTTTCTGCTCCTTGTCTATATAAGTTAAATACAGCCTATACAATCCTTAAAAGAAAACAAGGGCTTTTTTACGAAAACAGAAAATACATTAGAAAATTACTTAAAGCACTTGGGCTTTTAACTGGTCAAGCAATCCACGGCAGGAACTTTCAATCAGGTGAAGAGTTTCATCAAAAACTTCTGCGTCCTTGGTGTAGGGATCTTCCAACTCTTCATCCTCAGTGTCATTAGTATAATACAATAAAAGCTTTAATTTACTTTCATCATCTGGGTGGCATACTGTCATCAGGTGATCAAAATGGGATTGATCCATGCAAACAATAAGCTTGTAGTCCCGTAATTGAGTAGGATCCAGTTTCTTGGCACGCACCCCCGAAAGGTCATAATTTTTCTTCTCCGCCGCTACCTGGGCACGATCATCGGGTGGCTTGCCAGCACATGCATCACTTAATCCTGCGGAAAATGCCTGAACCTGATCCTGTAACCCGTCTTCCAAGGCCAGCTTATTAAAAACACCTTCTGCCATGGGAGAACGACACAGGTTTCCAGAACAAACAAAAAGAATTTTAATCATGCATAATACTTTCTGGGTTTGCCGGGCTTTTTAAATTTTCTAATTTATCCTAGCGTCCTTGCTGTCCAAGTGAAACAAAAAGTGAAACAAAAAAGCAAATTAATATCGCGATTCAATCTGGTTGTAGGATGCCAGTATCATATTTTGAGAGGCATTAGCCGTGCGGATTTTTTCCTGAGCAGCGCGTAATGTGTGAAACTGTGGACCAAGCTGGGTTTTTACAACATTCTCTACGGCCAGATAGCCTAAAACCAGGTGTAAAATCATGACGAAGGAAGAAATAAGACGAATGTAGCTGAATTCTGAACGCATACCCATAACCTCAAAGTTTTTGTTTTCTCTTTTATAACCCTAGCAAAAA
>JANQSM010000191.1 GCA_028284025.1 Alphaproteobacteria bacterium
CCATTCATAGGGGTTCGAATCTCATGACTCATATTGGCCAAAAACTGGCTCTTGGAAAGGCTGGCTTGTTCCGCCTGTTTTTTTGCATTTATCAACTGCTGTTCAGACATAGTCTGCTCAGTAATATCCTGAAAAACGCCAAACAAGGATTCAACTTTACCCTGCTTGTTGATGTTAGGGAAAGCACGAGAATGCACCCAGATTATCTCACCGCCAGGCTGGATAATCCTTAGCTTAAATTCAAACCCGGTTTTATTTTTAATTGCCTGATCCAGCTTTTCTTGAACTATAGGACGGTCATCCGGGTGGTAGGCGTTAATTCCCTCTTCAAGGCTTGGTGTATAGGTATCTGGATCACGGCCATGAATTCGGTATATCTCATCCGACCAAAAAATTTCAGGTTCCCCAACTTTATAGTGCCAGTGTCCAATTTTACCAATTTCCTCAGCTCTTAATAAAAGGCGTTTTTGCATTTCCAGCTCAGAGGTACGTTCATTAACAAGGTTTTCTGCACTAATCTGGGTATTTCTGGAAGTCCACACAATATAAGCCAACATAAGAGTGATGGCGATTCCAACCCCCAGAACCATTAAAGTATTTTCATGCTTATTGATGCTTACGAATTTTTCTGTTGCAAGCAATTGTAGAGTCCAACCATGATTAAGAAAACTGATCGTACGCACTTCTTCAATAAATGAAGGCGGCGAAGTACGATTAATCTCTAAAATCTTTTCAGTTGTTTCAGTTGTATGAGCCCCTTTGTAGACACCGATATTAATATAGCGATAATCAGAATTATTGGCTAATCGTTGGAAAAGATTCGTTACATCAATAACGGCAAACATGAACCCTTCTGCCAAATCTGTACCACTTTTGGCATATGTTGGTAAAAAGACATATGCCAGATTGATATTCTGATTCCTGACAATCCTGGACATTGTAGCTTTATTCATTTTCAAAGCCAGTACCATTGCTTCCTGGGTAATAGGATTTTTCCAAACATCTATCCCAATCAGATTTTGGTTAAATTTTGTACGCGGCTCAACGTATTGAACTCTTGTGATATCAGAAGCATCCGTCTTATTGAGAGCTTCATCCGTAACAAATAATTCAAGCTTATCGGGCTGATCAATATGAACATAACCAATTCCAATCATGCTAGGGTTTGTTTTGCTCACATTATATGTATTCACAAACTTGTGCCATTCATCTTCTTCTACCGAATTGGAAGCTGCATACAAAGCTGCTCCTGCCCGCAAAACTTCGTCAAACATGTTGGCCTTCTCTTCCATAGTCAGCACCATGCGGCCAATGCTTTCATTAAATTTGGCTTTTAAAAATTGATCATGCTCCTGCTCTACCATGAAAAACATAAAAAGAGTCAATATAAAACCAATTAAAAACACGCCCACAGCAGGGAGCGCCCGACGCAGAAAAGGGTAAAAATTTTCTTTTTTAAAAAATTCAGAGTGTTTCATCTATCAAGCACCATCTTTATCTCTGTTTTGATTTCACAGAATAGCTGGCACAAGTTTAAAACATAGTTAATTAGAATACGCATGTATATATGCATGAATTAATAGTGAAAAAACCATGCTTTAGATAAAAGTATCATCAGAAATCTGCTAGATTAAACTCTAAATCTAGCGACAATCTTATGAAAGCGATCTTATATCAAGGGCTTTAAGATTTTTGGCACATTGCGGGTTTGCCGGGTCCGATAAATGCCACTGCCAAAGAAGCCATAATCAGAAAGGCTGAATATTCCCAGCCGCCACCTTCATTGCTGAATAACCAGCCGTTGGCACCATGAGACAGCACAATTGACCCAATTAAAATCGGAATTAACGCTAAAGAAATCAAACGGGTGAAAGCCCCAGCAATCAAGGCAAGTCCACCAACAACTTCAGCAATAATTGTAATCCATGCCAGAACAGCAGGTGCTGGTAAGCCGATTGATTCAAAATAACCGATGGTTCCTGCCGGAGTAAATACAATTACCTTCAACAACCCGTGCGCTAGGTACATCCCGCCCAAGGCAATGCGTAGTAAAAAGGCACCCAGTTCTGGTTTATGTAGTTTTTCACAGGCAGCAAAGATCATAGTTTTCTCCGGTTTTGATTAATATTGGTCCATATTATACTCAGATTTTCTGAATTTACATCAAATTAAATCTGTTCTTGCCTAATGAAACAAGTTTGTTCACATTTTAGAGATGAAAAAGAAAAAAATCCTGGTTCTAGCGCAGCTCCCTCCCCCCGTGCACGGCGTTACGATTGGGAACAAGCAGTTGACTGACATGATTACCGCCTGGCCAGAAGCGGACCTGGAAATTATCCCCTTGCCCGGAGCAAAAGATCTGATGGATTTGGGTCAACGCGGCTGGCTGAAAATGCTGCGCGCCCTGCAAACCGTTGGCAAG
>JANQSM010000211.1 GCA_028284025.1 Alphaproteobacteria bacterium
GGATGCGCAGGGCAATAACAGTCCCGATCGCCCCCCCGATTGCAATAGCAACGATGATCGATCCGACGTCTAGCACAGCAGGACCAGCAACGGTTGCCAAAATTGCCAGTACCATTCCGACAATCCCGTACATATTTCCACGCCGGGCGGTTTCAGGGGATGCCAGTCCGCGCAGCGATAGAATAAAGCACACGGCGGCAATCAAATAAATTAAAGCTGTTAAATCTGTTCCCATAAAGCTTCCCTAGTCTGACTTTTTAAACATGTGCAACATGCGGTTGGTAACGATAAATCCGCCAAAAATATTGACCGAAGCCAACAGGACGGCAATAAACCCGAAAGTTTTGGAAAGAGAAGCATCAGCCAGTCCCGCAGCAACCAATGCCCCCACAATAATGACGGAAGATACCGCGTTGGTGACAGCCATTAAAGGAGAATGCAATGCGGGGGTCACTTTCCACACCACGTAATATCCAACAAAACAGCCTAAGATAAAAACGGTCAACGCCATGATAAACGGGTCGGCCATCATGTGGCCTTGCTCGGCTGCCATGCTGGCAGTTTTTTCTGCTAAGGCCTGGGCTTCCAGCGCCAGTTCACTGGCTTTGTCGGTAAGTTGCCGGGATTGGTCAACAAGGTCATAGTTTGACATTATTTAGATCCTTTTTTGGGTTTGGCTTTAGCTTTCGTTATTTTCTTTTTGGGGGGTGCTTTTTTGGATGCCGTCTTGGCTGGTTTTTTTGCAGAGGTACTCTTGAATTTCTCATGCACTATCTTGCCCCCATGGGTAAGACAAATACCCTTGATAATTTCATCTTCAAAATCCAGTGCCAGCTTACCCTCTTTCACAACATACTTTAAAAAGTTCAGGATGTTGCGCGCGTACAGTTGTGCGGCATCTCGGGCAATTCGACTGGGGAAATTGCTGTGACCGATGATATCGACATCATGCTTGGTAACAATTTTATCGGGCTGGCTGAGGTCACAGTTCCCCCCCCGCACTGTTGCCAGATCTACGATAACTGACCCCGGCTTCATGGATTTTACCATTGCCTCTGTAATCAATTTGGGGGCAGGTTTGCCGGGAATAAGTGCCGTGGTGATGACGATATCACTTTTGGCAATTTCTTCAGCCATCCGCTGGGATTGGCGCTTTTTGTAGGCTGATGACATTTCCTTGGCATAGCCACCAGCACTGCTTCCTTCTTCGTCGCTTTCCACTTCAACAAATTTACCGCCTAAGCTTTCTACTTGTTCTTTGACTTCCTTGCGTACATCAAAAGCAAAGACAACAGCCCCCAATCGCTTGGCCGTGGCGATGGCTTGTAGTCCGGCAACACCGGCACCAATCACCAAAACTTTGGCTGGCGCAATGGTACCTGCAGCCGT
>JANQSM010000233.1 GCA_028284025.1 Alphaproteobacteria bacterium
CTGACCGGCTTGCCGTTTGTTACAGCAGAAAACAAGTTTGAGGCGTTAGCTGCCCACGATGCTATTGTGGAAACCTCCGGTGCCCTCAATGTGCTGGCAACCAGCCTGATGAAAATTGCCAACGATATACGTTTATTGGGGTCCGGCCCACGCTGTGGAATCGGAGAGATCTCTCTACCGGCCAATGAACCAGGCTCTTCCATCATGCCGGGCAAGGTCAACCCTACCCAGTGTGAAGCCATGACCATGGTATGTGCCCAGGTAATGGGGAACCACACAGGTATTACTATAGCCGGATCCAACGGGCATTTTGAATTGAACGTGTTTAAGCCGGTGATGATTTATAACTTGCTGCAATCTATCCGCTTGCTAGGAGATGCCAGCCGTAGTCTTACAGATAAATGTATTGTCGGTATTGAGGCCAATGAAGAGCGTATCAATAAACTGATGCAAGAATCTCTTATGCTGGTTACCGCGCTGAACCCGCACATCGGGTATGACAATGCCGCCAAAATTGCCAAGAAAGCTTTTGCTGATGGCACCACATTGAAGCAAGCCGCGACGGAACTGGAGATTCTGTCCGAAGCGGACTTTGACAAGTTTGTAAACCCGGCAGATATGGTAACACCTCGTGATTAAAAAAAGATCAGTTAAAATTGCCGGGCACATGACGTCGGTATCTTTAGAGGACGTGTTCTGGCAAGAACTGGGGCGCCTGGCCAATTTGCGTGGCCAGAGCCTAAACCAGCTGATCACAGAAATTGATGCCAAAACCGAAGGTAATCTTTCCAGTGCATTAAGGGTCTTTGTCTTGAACGAAGTACGTAAAGCTTGCACCTGATATTCTTTTGGGATACAATCGCCTTATTATGGCCCCCATTGATCCAGAGCTGTTATTCCCTCAAAGACCCGGAAAACCGGAAGAAGAACCATTATCCGCTGCACCGCCACCTTATCGTAAGCAGCCGGATCCCTACATAGATACAGCACAAGACCCCGCTAAAGGACTCCGCCACCGCTCCAGGGATATTGACCCCAGAGTTAGGCACCTTCATGAAAGAGGGCCGAGATAACTGATTTTTCTTGCACCTGCCTGCTAACCCATTACCTTTAGTTAGATGGAAATAACCAAGCACCCATCCCCCAATTTTGAAGACCGCGATCCAAGCACACCGATTGATACCATTGTTCTTCATTCTATTTCTTTGCCAACAGAAGAAGAAAACCTTGAGATGCTATGTTGTGAAGATCCAGGTGTTAGCGCACATTATCTGATCAAACAAGAAGGTGAGGTTCTGCAACTGGTCGAAGAGCATAAAAAAGCTATGCACTGTGGTAAAAGTTACTGGCAAGGTCGAGAATGGCTTAATGGCAATTCCATCGGCATTGAATTATCAACCCCGAATTTTTGCCCCTTTAGCCCCAAACAAATGCAAAACCTGGCGGAACTTTGCCTGGAAATTGTGAAGCGCTACAACATCCCGCAAACTAATATCGTCGCACATTCAGATATTTCCCCAGACCGTAAGGAAGACCCCGGCGTTAACTTCAACTGGGAATTACTGGCCAAATATGGTGTGGGCCTATGGCCAAAGAATTTTGAAACTGACCTGAAAGCTGATATGCGCAAGGCCATGGAGTTGCTCGCCCAGATCGGATACAAGACCGGCACGAATCTGGATAATGTGCTAGCAGTTAAGGCTTTTCAACGTCGCTACCGCCCAGCTTTGGTGGATGGAAAACTGGACGACTTCACCCATAGCCGTATCGTGACGATTGCGCGATTGGTTGACGAATATCGCGGAATAGTATAAATAAAGGCGTAAGAACCAGATGGTCAGGCTATCGCTGATGTTAAGTCAGAGGAAAGTCCGGACTCCACAAAAACAAGGTGCCGGGTAACACCCGGGGTGCTGGCAACAGCATACGGAAAGTGCAACAGAAAGATACCGCCCAACGAAGCCTTGGCGAAGTTGGGTAAGGGTGCAAAGGTGAGGTAAGAGCTCACCGCGGTTTTGGTAACAAAGCTGGTCCCTGTAAACCCCACCTGGAGCAAGACCAAATAGGGATAACGCCTGTCCCATAAAGACAGAGCTGTCGTTTTTGCAGTAGTTATCCGGGTAGGTTGCAAGAAAGGTCTGGCAACAGCCCTTCAAGATGAATGATAGCCCTCACATATGTGAGACAGAATCCGGCTTACCGATCATCTGGTTTTTTTCTTTTTTCCTAGCCTTTTTTCGTATATGTAGAATAGATGGATGCACAAACATTGACCTTTCTTCTGCTTGCGATTTATGCCCTGCTCGTGTTGGGAATTTCATGGGGTTACCGAACTCGGGAAAAAGACGTTGGTTTTGCCATCGGTGCACGGAAAGTCGGGTTATGGCCAACGATTGGGTCATTAATTGGTGGCTTCCGTGATGGGGGTGGCGTGGCCATCTGGGTATTTGCCGGAGCGGCTTTTTATTATCCCCTGTACTGGGTTATCATAGGGGCAACGGGTGCCTTCCTGGTATATACTTTTCTGTCTCCCTTCTTAAGACGGCTGGGAGCGAAAAAAAACTATATCACCCAATCAGACTTTATTAAGGACCGTTTGGGGCCTTTAACCGAAAAATCCCATGTCTGTATCATCCTGTTTTTTGCAACTTTAGCCGCCAGCGGTCAGCTTTATGTTTCTGGACTTATCTTAAGCCTGGTAGGGGATATCCCAAAAGTCTATGGTATTTTAATTTCTGCCCTAATAGTAATCGCCTACCTTCGGATGGGAGGCTATAAAACCCTGATCGTGACTGACCTTTTTCAATGGATTTTGATGAGCGCTATTGTGATTGCCCCTTTCTTCCTGCTGGATTTACCTCCGGCCGAAAAAGTAAGTGAAGCCTTTTTTGCGACTCCTGCAAGTTTTGCAAGCTCTTTGGGATTGCTGGTTATGTTTATGACTCTGGCGTTACCGGATGTCTGGCAAAGGATTTTTTCACTCAAAGATGAAAAAACAGGTCAAAAAGCTTTCTTATTAGTTGGACCCCTATTTTTTATTGTAACAGCGGGTTTAAGTGTTTTCGGTTTTTATCTGGGAACCGGTGTTGAAGACATTACCAGTGTTAATGTATTGGAGAAAATCTTTACCTCAGATGCTCTTCCCCCGATGATTCTGGCCTTTGCCGCAGTAGCAGTAGCAGCTATCGCGATGTCAACACTGGATACGATGACGTATATTTTTACCTCTACCCTGGCAAAAAATCTTTATAGAATCGATCCAACCAAAGAGCATGACCGATATGTCAGATTTGTTCGTCGCAGTATTTTATTTTTCCTGATTCCTTTGGTCGCTCTGGCTTATGGAATTGAAGACATCATCATGTTTATTATCGACAGCTACTCTATTGTGGGAATTGCTCTGCCGATTCTGATTTATGGTATAATACGCCCAACGAAGCTAACCGATCAACAAGACAAGATTTTGGCTGCAGGAACTCTGGCCTGCTCTGTTCTATATTTAGGAATGTTTTTCAGCGGCGGATTCGTTAATTTCTGGTATAACCTGATTCCAACAGGGGCACTGGCCCTGGTAGTTATCAGCCAACACCTTCTATTCAAAAAAACCTAAAGCATATCACCGGCAAATCCATAAAATGCTTTTGCAGGAATATTGAATCCAATATCCAACGCCTTGGCATTAATAATAGAAAACTGTGTACCTAATACATCATAGTGCCAAAATTCACGTGGATAATTGACAAAACCGGCCTCCGTCATCGCCCAGAAAAGAATCCTGCGATTTTCTAAATACTGCTGTTCAATTTCGCTTAATGCCTCCCCATCCCTTTGCTTTTTCTCATAGTAAAACGTGTACATTTCTTCATCATATTCTTCGACATCGCGGGTTAGGGGCGCATGATCTTGCGTACCTTTAAAATACAAGAATACGTCAATCGCCCCTCCAGTGGAATGGGTTGGCCAGGTAGTGGCATCTTGCGGATCAAACGCCCGCGGATCAGAGACAAATCGGGCAGTTAGCTTATCCAGCTCATCCGTTGAAGCATGCGGATTCTTTGCCTTGGCTTCCGCATAAATCCTGTCCCAGTAAAGTTGCTGTACAGCCAAAGGACGATACCCCTCATAGGAAACCAGCTCTAACCCATAATTTTCCAAAACCTTGTTCACTTCGACCAGCATGAAGATCA
Source organism: Alphaproteobacteria bacterium (assembly GCA_028284025.1). GTDB lineage: Bacteria > Pseudomonadota > Alphaproteobacteria > JANQSM01 > JANQSM01 > JANQSM01. The sequence goes on from JANQSM010000233.1 coordinate 4,188, forward strand.
TACTTTCACGCACCATGGTAAATTCCGGCATCAAGGCATTGGCCTGCGCATTACCAAACTTGCCATTTTGAATGCCCACCGTCTGGGTGCCGACCAGATTCTCTTTGCCGCGGGGGTCTTCAAAATCAAAAGGAATATGGCTGTATTCAATCGCCGTTGGCGGGTTTGCAACAATTGGAATGGGGCGATTCTTTAAGTCCATGGCCTACTTTAGCGTATGCCTATTTTCAAAACAACTTGGCTTCCCATTAGTAACCGAAAAAAACCATTAAAAAAATACGATTTCCCATTGATTTCCATAAAATCCCATGGTATACCATTTAAGAGAGTTAGAAATCCACAATTATAAAAACTGCCGGATTCAGCTCAGATCGGTCAAATTGCTTGAGGTTCCGATCCAAACAAAG
>JANQSM010000235.1 GCA_028284025.1 Alphaproteobacteria bacterium
TTTCGCAGGCTGTGTTAATCATATGAGTTTTCCCGACCAGATCTTCGGTATGTTTCATAAAGAGCATCAGTGCTTTGGATGTTTCATGGTTTCTGTAAGAAACATCCTGGGCAATCTGGTTGATCTGTAGGTCAGCCTCACTTAAGTGATCTGCCATATTCAAAATCTGTTTGGTTTGTGACATCAGGCGGGTCAGCATGGTGTTTAGCTGATTGCTTTTCACGCGCAGCATTTTGGCCGTCTGGCCCATTTGTTTGTCATTTTTACGAATCTGTTTCTGATTTTTTAGTATGATTTTTGCCTGGTTTCTAATGCGGTTGAAAACAATTTTCGGATCAATATCCGGCGTTTTATAGTAAGTATCAGTGAGTTCTCGAATATTTTCACCGCTTACAGCTATGGTGCTGTTTAACTCATGATTATCTTCACAAACATCTGTTAATTGGGTGACAAGCTTTTGTATATCCTGTTTGGCCTGTAAAGCTACTGTCAGCTCTTCATTCATATGTTCCAGTTTTTCCAGAGACTCCCGGTGCTGCAGGTTTTTTTCATTCATTAACGTGCTTAGAGATTGCAGAACTTTGCGGGACTCTTCAAAATACATGCAGGTTTCTTCTGCGTTATCGTTCATGGCATAAACGATTTTATTCAGCATACCGAAGTTTGATACATTGTTGACCACTGCACTGCTATAGGTCCGGATCTGATCTTCAAGCTCATTCATGTCTGCTGGAGAAGTCTTGGCAGAGGTTTCAGGGGTAGAAAGTGCCATGGAATCTTCTGATTTTGTATTGTTATCAAAAACGGGATCTTTACGCTCTGACAGCATAAAACTGTTTATAGATGCCCCCATTTTGTTGGAAAGAATAAATCCGCACAGCGCCATAATCGCAAGGCCCATGGTGCTGTAAAATAACCAGGGATTCTCAGAAACAGAGTAGACATCTTTCAGCGCATAGATGTTTACAGCGCTTATTCCTACAATGAGGGTGACCACAAAGGCTTGAAGCAGAACATGAAAAAGGCGTGCATTCATACTTAACTCTTACCACAGAATTTCTCTTAATGGTTGTAATTTACGCGCTGCAGTTTAAATATTGCTTAAGAAAAATATACCTATGCGTGTATGTGTTGTTTTTTAGTCAGCCTGGCCTGCTTTAAAGTAAATGGCTACTGCCAGTAGAGGCAGAGCACTGACGACAAACAACAAAGCGCCGAAAAAAGGGAAAAGAGCAGCCAGGATAGCCAAAGGGGCCAACCAGAGTAAATTGATCAATCCTGCTCCCAGGCTGACAGGTTTATGGCCAAACTTTAAGGCAGCTTTTTGATAAGCATGGCGTCGGTGGGCTTGGGAAAGGGTTTCACTCTGCAGGATGCGGCGTACCAAGGTGTAGGTTGCATCGATCAAAAAAACGTTCATTAAAATAAGAAAAGCCCAGAACGTTATAAGATGCAGCTTCATTAGATAAAGCCCCAGGGCACACAGAACCAGACCTAAAAACCCGCTGCCGACATCCCCCATGAAAATACGGGCAGGGGGGAAGTTCCACGCCAGGAACCCCGTGACAGCGCCGACCAGCATAAGGATTGGCCATAAATGAAAAGTGTCTCCTTGTAAAAATGCAATTGCTGCCATACCTATCCCGACGGTGATGGCTTGAATTGCGGCCAGACCATCAATCCCATCCATAAAATTATAAAGATTCAGAATCCAGACAATGCCAACCACAGCTGCTATATCTGCCCATGGGCCAGGCCAGAGCGTATTGTTAAAGAACTGAATTGGGGGCAGGCCCTGGAATAAAACGATCAGGGCAGCCGCAGCGATAAAGTGGATTAAGAGTCTGGTACGTGCAGAAAGCGGGTGAAGATCATCGACCAGCCCGATGCCAGCTACCAGGAACGTAATGCCCATGATCGGCAATGTTAGATACAAAGTACTGGTTTCTGTAAAAACCAGCATAGATAGTCCGGCATAAAAACTGATTATGAACGCCAAGCCCCCACTTTTGGGGACGGGAACTTTGTGGGAACTGCGCTGGTTAGGAATATCCATCACCTTTTTGTGCAGGGCAAACCGTCGAATTTCTTTGGTCAGCAACCAGGAAAGAAGACAAATCAGGGCAAGGCCTAAAAAATTCAGCATTATCGCATTAAAGCAACATTCCAGGTTGGGTGCAGCAAGAAAATGGCGTTGAAAGTGTTAACAAAAAACTAATTGATTATTTCTGAATATTATAATAATCTTATATAAAGAAGAGAAAATAAGGAATTTAGTTACGATGCAGGATCTTGAACACGCCTCTACCCCCCATAATGTTGGCCACCGAGAGGCCAATGATGCCCTTAAACTATTGACCCGAACGGAAGCTCAGCGCGAAGAAGTGGCCCATGCCCACAGCTTGATGCGTCTTGCGGAAGCAGAACTTAGACAAACAATTGCCGAGGTAGAAGCTAACCGGGTACCAACGGATCGCTTAAATCAAGTTTTGAAGCTGTTCAATAACCAGGTAAGTGCATTATTGGGCAGTATTGCGATTGCCCAGGAATCTGCAAGCTTGGCACGCAGTATGGGTATGTATGTGCCCCATGCTAATATGTCTGGTTTGTCTCAAAGTGTGCAGATGCGGTCAAAAGCCATTCGCGCAGAGGTAAAGGAAACCATTCGTACTTCTGGGCGTGACGGCGTTTTAAAGTTGCGGGATATGTCCCTGACAGCACAAGGGATTCTACCAGATGGCGACCTGTTTCTGGCTGCAAGTGGGACAGCTGAGTTAGCCTTGATCGCTGACAAGGAATATACAAGTGCTCGGGCGCAGCGGATGGAATCTTTCAAGAAATTGCAAGCGCCGACAGCAAAAGTTGAAGACGCAAATGAGTTTCTGGATTTGAGAAAACATGAAAAAGAATTGCAGAAAAAGGCGTTTTTTACAGATCTCGATGCCCGCATCGCCTCTATCCGACTAAGCAATCCCACTTTGACGCCAGAACAAGCAAAAGAGCAGGCCCGTGCCCAGATCAAGGATGAAATCCGGGCCAAGCGTAAAGAAGGTATTTTACAGCAACAGTATGCTGAAGACCGGGCACAGATTAGTGCGGCTAAAAAGATTGCGCAAGACAAGGAAGTTCAAGGAACGGGCGAAAGGTCAAAGCTGCACCCAGCATCTCCGCGCTTAAGAGCATTGGATGCTCAGAGTCGTCATCACTTACACTGGAGCGCCCGACAGAAATCACGCTAACCTCTTCATTTATTAATGAAATATTAATTTTCTCGACTTTCTGGCAATAAAATTATACAATAAAAAGTAGTATAACTTATTCAAATGGAGGTTTCATGAAGCATTTTCTGGCTTGTGTCGCACTTTTTTACGCAATCATCTACGCTGGACTACCTGTTATGGCAGAAAACCAGGCGGTGGCTTTACCTTTGGATGACTTTGTGAGGACAGAGCTGGGTGCTTCGCAAAACTGGGTTCACCCAATTACCGGTGCAATTTATGCACTGAAGCGGCAAGATATTGAAAAAGATGGTACTACTATCATCAAATATCAGTATGCCAACATCGACTCCATGGAGAAAGAAGCGGCAGAAGAACACATACAAGTAGCTGAATTTATTGACAGAAAGCAAAATTCTGCAGAAATTAAGCAGGTTTCTGATTTTACCTCAAGCAGCATTTATGTAGAAGGAGCCACATTGCTGCAAAAAAGTGTGGGTAGTACCATTATTTCCAATGCTTTTCCCGCTCCGCTACCGATCAGACACATCCATATTAACAGCGAAGATGTGCTTTCATCTTCCCCTTAAGCCCGTTTATTGTTAACCTTTATTAATCACAGGACGTGCAAGCTTAACAAAAGTTAACATATTGTTAATATGAATTGGACAAATTTGTAATTTTATTATAAAATAGAAGCAGATACAAAGATGTCGCTATAAAAATAAAGCATTACTAAAAAACGGGATTTACATGAAAAATTTTATCTTCCTTGTTGGATGCTTCCTCCTGTTATTTTTTGCGGGCATAGCACCAGCATGGGCACAAAGTGCGGATTTTCCAGATGTCGGTACGGTTGGCCAGCAGGCTTTTGGGGTTGAGGAATACTGGCTGGATGAAAGTACCGGTGATTTATATCAACTGGAGGGTACCCAGCAACAATATACGGATGTGAATGGTCAACCCTATGTAACGTATGAATACGTCAACACCAACCCGACCCCGACGGGGACACAATCCATTGAGGTTGGAACAGTCGCTTTTGATCCCAATAATACAGATAATTTCGCGCCCTCTGTTATAGAGATGTCCGGATCTTCGCCTGCTTATGCTTCGGGGGTTCCTGTACGGCGGGTCGAAGTTCTGAGTGAAAGCGCTGAAAACGAGCAGAATCAGGCAACAGTAATCAGCACATACACCTACGTTAATTCAGAAACGGGGGATGTGGTTGAGAGTGTGAACGGTAATTATCCGCTGGAATTCCAGTCAGTAACTTATTCAGAGGAAGGCATCCCAATTCAATCCGTAACCCGGGATGTAACGGGAAGTGCGGTATACTCCGAAGAATTGATTACCGATTCTCAAGGCAACGTTATGGGGATTGCCACACGTACAGGGGCAGGGGATCCGACTTTTGTCGGGGACGGCAGTGGTCTTGGAGATGCCACCATCTATGATGCTGATGGCAATACTATCGGGGATATAACTTATACCCATTCGTGGGATGGGATGACAGAAGAACAGCGACAAAGAGATCTGGATCGGGGAATTGAAAGTGAATACCTGGGCCGAACGATGTCCATTCGAAATTCTGAAACCGGACGGTTATCCTATCAACAGATAGTTAACGGGGATGGGATTGTCATGGAGGAAACTCAATATGATAGTAATGGTGAAGCAGTACGAGGGATGTCCGCACAGTTTGATGAGGCCGGTAATTTTACCGGTACGCTAGTGCAGGAATGGGGTGAGAATGGGCTGCTCCAAACCACTTATGATGCCGATGGCAATTTATTGCAAACAGTAGATGCCAATGGCCGCATTATTCGAGAAGGGTTTGAGGATGAGAATGGCGAATGGGTGGTAGCGGAGCATACCTATAACCAGAATACCGGAGAACGCACCAACACCAATGTGTATGATGCCAGTGGCAATCGAATTAATGGCGGGCTGGACCTATCTGGTCAAAGCACGTTTAGTGGAAACTTAAATGATGGAGGGCCAACCTCTGCATCTGGTATTGCCAATGTGACTCCGGACTTAAGATTACCCTTGGGACAAAGCGCTTATAACTTTCAATCACGGGGGTTACCTGGGGATCAAACAGCAGAACAATTAAGTCAGGGGTTATACAAACCCGTGACGGATCAATTGGAAAGAGCTTATGATCCGTCGGTACGCATTGTGTATGTTCTGGCAGCTATCGGATGCTTGGGATTAGGAGCACGCGCCTTTTTCGGTAAATTTAACTGGCAATGGTTTTTCACAGTAATCGGAGCATTGATGGTGATTGCCTTGACTCACCAGACTATTTCTTTCTTGCTGCCTGATGAAGATGGAAATTATGCCGGCTTGCATGAAGGTGTCCGTGAGGTGGAACGAAATAGTGGACGGGAAGTTGATTTGTCTGGGGTATCGCGTGGACGTAATGGGACAATCAGTTATCCCTATGCTGATAACCCGTAATGTGTTAAATCTAGCAAGTATATGTCGGAAACCAGGAAATATACAGTGTTGGGAATAAATCAAAAATCCGGAGAAATCGTATTGGATCATATTGAAACGACTGTTGAGGATATCCATTACGAAATTTTGCGTTTGACCGGACGTCAGAAATCTCCTGAGGAATACCGACTTATTGCCGCTTTCGACGGTCATCACGAAGCCATTGTAACCCCCGACTCTCTGGTAGATTACGTCAGCCGTCATTTCAGGGAGCTGCCGGGCGCATGACATTTTTTTCACCCTCCAAATTTACGGCCTTCAATACGTTGTCAGAAAAAGAGCGGACCTTAAAAAGTCGCAAAATTTGGCTTTTCTTGGCAGCTTTTGTATTCACGACTTTGGCAGTAACGAAAGCTTCTGCATTGGGGCCATTATTGGCGTTGATTGCAATCCCGCTTATTTCTGGTGTGGTTGCAGCTAGTCTGGATTGGGGAGGTACCGCTCTTGTTGGCTGGTGGGCCGCTTCGGCGGCTGCAGCACAATTAGAACAGTTTGCTGACCCCAGATTGGGGGCTTTTGTCGGGTCCTGCTGGACATGCCCCATTGTTGTAACGGTATTTGACGGGATTGTGGCGTTTGGGTATGAATTTTATCAAATTATTGCCCCGGCCACCAGTAATCTACTGATTCTGATTTTTGCCTTCTGGATATTGTTTTATGCCGCCAAAGCATTTATGCCGTTTGGACCTATGCTGGATGCCCAGGCCTGGAATACTCTGATCTGGCGATTCATACTGGCCATGCTCATTTTTATTGTTTTGCTGGAACCTAGTTTCTTCTGGGAATGGGCGGTCATTCCGATTATGCAGGTGGGAACCAACTTTGCACTTTTAATATTTGATGCCAATACGCCGGTAGCGAGTGCAATGAGGTCAATCTTGCTGGATCTTCCACTGGTGGATTGTGCCCAAATTGCCAATGATTCAAGTGGAACGGGATTTACCTCAAGTTTATTGGGGGCGTTAGATGCGCCGCCTGAAGTGAAAGATGCCATCATTGGTATTCGTGGGGACATGGTTTGTCACCTGGGGCGTTTAAATCTGGCCTTCGGTGAATTCTTAGGTCATATGATTATGGGAACGTCCGTTCATATGAGTAAAGCTGGTTTTATTGAAGCCGTTACCGGTGCTATTGTTTTAGCCCAGGTGATTCAGGTGGTTTCCCTGCTGATTATTCTGGTTATTTATTTCATTGCAATTTTCATTCTGCTGGCGATTGTGCTGGATGCCTTTTTACGCATTGGGTATGTAGCGATGTTCTCACCAATTATGTTTGCCGCCGCGCTCTTTCCGCAAACGCGGAATATGTTCATTGGGAATATGGTATCCTTACTGCGTGCATCAGCGTTGTTCTTTTTCTCCTCGCTGGCCACATTTTTCAGCTTGATTGTGTTTGCCAATGCGGTGGGCGTGTATTTTACACCAGATAACATGTATATCGGCATGCGTGAAGGGAATACGGTTACTGTGCGTACTGGTACAAGCTTTGATACCAGAGAGGGGGTATCCTATTATTGCGGAACATTTATAGGTATGGATGGTTGGGAAAATACGGCGGCCTCTACGGAGGCAGAAAGTACTGGGAATACAATTCGGCGCCAAACAGGAAACCAAGTATGGTATCCTCCGGCAGGACCTGGAGGAACCGGCTCATATGGCCCTGAGTATGAAACCGTTCCGGATCCAGAATATGTTGCGCAGCAATCTGCCAACATTGCGTCACAATCTGCTCAGTTCCAGGGATTAGATTTATTGACTCGTTTTAATTACGCTGCGCGCGGAAATTGCTTTAGAAGTTACGGCGTAGCTTCCTTTGGGTATTGGTCTGTACTGGGGGCAGGTGTATTGACAATCTTTTTGTTGAGACAATCGCGCTCAATGGCCGAACAATTTATTGACTCTCTGGCAGGAGATCGAGGTAAAGCCGGAGGTAGTATGGCCAGTCAAGGGCTCTTGATGGCTAAAGCCGGCGCAATCGGAGCAGGAGCCGTCGCCGTGACAGGAGCAGCCACTGTTACTTCACGCGTGCTCGGCGCAGCCTCATCGGGCATGCAGCGGGCGCGCTGGACACGCAACATGCTCCGAAAATAAAGCAAGTTTCTTATTTAGGTTCTTTTACCGCGATTATCAAAAATTCACGGTTTCCCTTCGGTCCGGTAATGGGGCTGGGCAGAATCTCTTTTACCTGCCAGCCCTGGGCTATCATCCAGTCTTTGACACGCTCACAAACTTGTGCGTGCAATGCTTTGTCTTTTACTACATTTTTTTGCGCCTTGCCTTTGCCCACTTCAAATTGGGGTTTAATTAAAGCAATTAACCAGGCATCAGGCTTTGTTAGAGAAAGAGCAGCAGGCAGAACTTTTTCCAGGCTTATAAAACTGGTATCACACGTTATAATATCGACAAGTTCGGGAATGTGGGTAGCGGTTAAATCACGTGCGTTTGTTTTTTCCAGACTTATCACTCGCGAATCGGCTTTTAATTTTTCATGCAGTTGGTCCGTGCCTACATCAACAGCGTAGACTTTTGTCGCCCCAAAATGCAGCAATACGTCAGTAAACCCGCCAGTAGAGGCGCCGACATCTACCGCAATTGCGCCCTCAATTGGGGGATTGAACAATTCAATGGCATGGATCAGTTTTAATCCGCCACGCGAAACCCACGGGTGGTCAGGTTCTTTCAGATAAATTTCGTCAGGGTCAGAAATTTTGAGGCCAGGTTTGTTCAAGCAGCGCTCGCCCTTATAAATTTTTCCTGAATTGATCAGAGCCTGAGCGCGAGATTTCGTGTCAGCCCAGCCTTGACGGACAACAAAGTCATCCAGCCTTACTTTTTCGTTTCTTTCATGGGGTTCAGCCACGGCTTAAAGGAACAACAACCGGTGTTGGCTGGCCGAGTGCTTCAAATACTTTGGCGACAATTTGTGCTGCGTTCAGACCAGCTGTTTCATATTGATTATAGGGCTTGTCATGATCCTGGAAAATATCAGGCAAGAACATGTTACGCACTTTTGTGCGGCCATCCAGTAGCCCGGACTCACTTAAAAAATGCATGACCTGGGCGGCAAACCCACCGATAGCACCTTCTTCAATGGTGATTAAAACCTCATGGTGCGCCATCAATTGAGTGATCAGGTCTGTATCTAAAGGCTTGGCGAAGCGGGCATCTGCTACCGTGGTTGAAAGGCCCTGGGCGCGCAGCTCTTTAGCGGCTTTTAGGCTTTCTTCCAAACGTGTGCCGTAACTTAAAATCGCAACCTTGCTGCCTTCTTCCAGAATCCGGCCTTTCCCTATTTCCAGAGGCTTACCGATTTCGGGCATTAAAACGCCAACGCCTTCCCCTCTGGGATAGCGAAATGCGCACGGAGATTCATCATATGCCACCGCA
>JANQSM010000245.1 GCA_028284025.1 Alphaproteobacteria bacterium
ACTTCAATTGCTCCGTTGCGCTCCAATTTAAAGCACTCCTCTGCCACCATGCTTGTACGTTCTTCAATTGAAAATAACGGTTTTTTCTCAGAATTTCCCGCCACTGCGACAATCAGTTTATCAACAATTTTCATTGCTCGCTTGATCACATCTACATGGCCGGAGGTAATAGGATCAAACGTACCGGGATAAATGCCGATTTTAAGACTGGTCTGCATCTGTGTCTGCTTCTTCTCCTACGGGATCGCCACTGTCACTTTCTTCATCTTCGTCATCATCCTTATCTTCCAGACGCGCAACAGAAACAACATGCTCGTCTTCAGCCGTCTTGAACAGGATCACACCCTGAGTCGTCCGCCCGGCAATCCTTACGTTACGCACGGGACAACGAATCAGCTGCCCACCGTTGCTGACGATCACCACTTCATTTTCTTCCTCAACCGGAAAGCTCATGGCAACCTCACCCGTTTTCTTGGTCAACGCCATGTTAGCAATTCCCTGTCCACCCCGGCCAGCTGTCCTATACTCATAGGCCGACGTTCGCTTGGCATATCCATTGGTAGAAACGGTCAGAATGAATTGCTCTTTCTCTTTAAGATGTGTCATTTGATCTGCAGGCAACTCTTCACGTAAATACGCATCGCGGGTCTCTGTATCAATATCCACATGATCTAAGACAGACATAGATATGACGTGATCTCCTTTTGCCAGTTTAATCCCACGGACCCCCGTAGAATTCCGACTGGCGAATACACGGACATCACCAACCTGGAATCGAATACATTTCCCATTGCGTGATGCCAGCAAAATATCCTGATCATCCCGGCAGGTTTTAACGGAAATCAAGCGTTCATCGCCTTCCAGTTTCATGGCAATTTTACCATTAGCACGAATATTTGCGAAATCGCTTAGAGAATTGCGCCGTACTGTGCCAAAGGATGTTGCAAACATTACAAACCACTCTTCCCAGGTACTTTCATCTTCCGGCATTGGCATAACAGTTGAAATAGATTCATCCTTATCCAATGGCAGCAAGTTAATCATCGGCTTGCCCAAAGCTGTAGGAGACCCAAGCGGCAACCTGTACACTTTCATCACATGCGCCATCCCCTTAGTGGTAAAAAATAAAACCGGTGTGTGGGTATTCGCAATAAATACGCGGGAAACAAAATCATCATCCCGGGTAGCCATCCCGGCACGCCCTTTTCCACCGCGCCGTTGAGTACGGTAAGTTGATAGAGGTACCCGCTTGATATAGCCCTTGTGAGAGACCGTCACAATCATGTCTTCACGCTGGATCAGATCTTCAAGATCAATATCATGTTCAGAATCTTCAATTTGTGTACGCCGCGGATTAGCAAAACGCTCTTTTATCTCATTCAACTCATCGCGCATCACCTGTAAAAGAACGTCACGATCCGCGAGGATTTTAAGAAGCTCTTCGATTTTGCTAACCAGCTCATCCAGTTCGCCAGAGATTTTTTCACGCTCCAGACCAGTTAGACGCTGTAAGCGCAATTCCAGAATCGCTTTGGCTTGCTCTTCCGCCAGACGGTATACCTTGGGAGGTTCCTCCAAAGATTCCACGCGCTGAATTAAAACACCCATATCACTGGTAGACCAGTCACGATCCATTAATTGCTGTTTGGCTTCATCCGGGTCCTTGGCGGCTCGAATCAATTCAATAACTTCATCAATATTAGCAACAGCCACCACCAAACCACATAACAGGTGTGCCCTATCCCGTGCCTTGTTAAGCTCAAAGGCTGTACGGCGCGCAATGACTTCTTCGCGGAATTCAATAAAGGCTTTCAGGATTTGTTTTAAATCCATCTGCAACGGCTTGCCCTTATCCAGAGCCAGCATATTACACCCAAAGCTGGTTTGCAGCGGGGTATGCTTGTAAAGCTGTGCAAGAATTACCTCTGGCTCCACATCTTTTTTCAACTCAATAACAATGCGGATCCCTTCGCGATTAGATTCATCCCGGAGATCTGAAATGCCTTCAATAATTTTTTCGCGAACAATTTCTCCGATACGCTCCAACAGACGAGTCTTATTCACCTGGTAAGGAATTTCAGTCACCACAATAGCTGTCCGCCCAGCACTTATTGGCTCCTGAACAGTGTTGGCTCGCATCACTACGGATCCGCGACCTGTGGCATAGGCGCTGGCAATTCCATTGCGTCCTAAAATGGTCCCCCCGGTTGGAAAATCCGGACCTTGAATATATTCTGCTAACCCTGCTACATCCAGATCTGGATTATCGATTAGCGCCAGGGTTCCCTCAATCACCTCACCCAGATTGTGTGGTGGAATGTTGGTTGCCATTCCCACGGCAATCCCTCCAGCACCATTCACCAACAGGTTAGGAAACTCAGCGGGCAGAACCATCGGCTCGGATGTAGATTCATCATAGTTTGGCATGAAGTTGACAGTATCTTTGTCAATGTCACGCAGCAGCCCGTCTGCAGCTTTGGCCAAACGCGCTTCAGTATAACGCATGGCTGCAGGTGGGTCGCCATCAATAGATCCAAAGTTCCCCTGTTTGTCCACCAACGGCAAACGCATAGAGAAATCTTGTGCCATCCGCACCATCGAATCATAGATTGGGTCATTCCCGTGCGGGTGGTATTTACCCATTACATCCCCGACGATGCGGGCAGATTTTCTGAATGGTTTATCGTTGGTATAGCCCCCATCTTTCATCGCATACAAAATACGGCGATGCACTGGCTTCAATCCGTCACGCACATCTGGCAAGGCGCGAGATACAATCACGCTCATTGCGTAATCCAGATAAGAAGACTTCATTTCATCTTCTAGCAGGATCGTCGGAACATTCTGCTCATCAGGAGGGAGTACGT
>JANQSM010000253.1 GCA_028284025.1 Alphaproteobacteria bacterium
ATTAATAACATCGCCAAAGCTCATGGTGGTTACTCTGTTTTCGCTGGAGTGGGAGAGAGAACACGGGAAGGAAACGACCTGTACCATGAAATGATTGAATCTGGCGTTATTGACTTGAAGGGCAAGAATTCAAAAGCAGCCCTGGTTTACGGTCAGATGAATGAACCTCCAGGAGCCCGTGCTCGTGTTGGTTTGACTGGAGTAACAATGGCGGAATATTTCCGGGATGAAGAAGGCCAGGACGTTCTGTTGTTCGTTGATAACATTTTCCGTTTTACCCAGGCCGGTTCGGAAGTGTCTGCCCTGTTGGGACGGATTCCATCAGCGGTGGGATATCAGCCAACCCTATCAACAGATATGGGGGCACTACAAGAACGCATTACCACCACCAAAAAAGGGTCTATTACATCTGTTCAGGCAATTTACGTACCTGCTGATGACTTAACCGACCCAGCGCCAGCAACATCATTCTCTCACCTGGATGCAACGACAGTTCTGAGCCGCCAGATTGCAGAGATGGGGATTTACCCTGCGGTGGATCCGCTGGATTCAACCTCCCGGATTCTGGACCCTCAAATTGTGGGCGAAGAGCATTACAAGGTTGCACGGGATGTGCAGGAAGTTCTTCAACGCTATAAATCTCTGCAAGACATTATCGCGATTCTGGGGATGGATGAATTATCTGAAGATGACAAACTGGCCGTTGCCCGCGCGCGAAAAATTCAGCGCTTCCTGTCTCAGCCGTTCCACGTAGCAGAAGTCTTTACCGGCTTCCCAGGCCTATATGTGAAGTTAGAAGACAGCATCAAGGGCTTTAAAGGCATTGTGGAAGGAAAATACGACCACTTGCCGGAAGCAGCTTTCTACATGGTGGGAACCATTGAGGATGTTGAAGCCAAAGCTAAGAAAATGGCTGAAGAAGCCGCCGGAGACAGCAAGAAAGCAGCATAATCATGAATGAACAGGCCAAGACATCAAACTCTTTTGCCTTTGAGCTGATCAAGCCAGAGGACCGCCTGATGGCGATTTCGGCTTCTATGGTGGTAATGCCGGGGATAGAAGGCCATGTGGGGATTTTACCCAATCATGCCCCAATGATTATTGAGCTTGGCAAGGGGGTCATGGAGGTCTTTGTCGAAGGAAGACTGCATGACCGGGTTTTTATTAATGGTGGCTTTGCTGACATCATGCCAGAGGGACTTGCTGTGCTAGCCGAGGAGGCGACCCCGCTTTCTACACTGGATCGTTCTCAATTACGCGACAATATCGCGAGCATGGAACGGACATTACAGACATCTACTGTTGAAACAGTACGAGAAACAGCAGAATCCAAGCTGCGTGATGCCCAGATCATGCTTCTGGCTCTAGAACAAGGGTCTGTCATCCAGCACCCCTAATTTCTCTCTATTTTTTTATGATTTTGGTATAGGTTTCACCACCGGCACAAATTTACGAGCTTTAGCCTTGGCAGGTTGCACATTGCCCGCATAAATTTGTTTCTTCGCTTCCATCAAAATTACACCGGAAAACCGCTCAAATAGCGTTCTCCCTAACCACTGCCAGACAGGCGCTAAAGATAACGCAAGCCTGGAATCCGTTGGTGGCATGTAAAGACCACGCTCACACTGGGTAGGGGTGAACATGTTTTCGCGCAATAATTTATCCAGCTGATCACGGGAAAACGGCGTGCCATGCCCAAAGGGAGTCTTATCAACGCGTGCCCAAATCCCCCGACGATTAGGGACAACAATCAGTAAGCTGCCCCCATCTGATAAGGTGCGCCAGCACTCACGCAGAACCTGTTGAAGCTGTTCAGCACCTTCCAGGTAATGAATCAACAAGATTTTATCCATGCTGTAATCAGGAAACGGTAAGTGGGATGGTTCTACCAGGCAGGAGGCATTGGCTTCTTCTGTTGGCCAGGGTAAGACCCCCTGTCCCGCAGGCATGGCGGCAATAACGCGTTCAGCTTTAGAAAAATAAGATGGCAGATACGGCACCGCATAGCCCAGGCCTAAAATCCGATCATTGCGGATATCTGGCCATAATGCTTTTAGTTTCTGGCGCAATACCTTAACCACCATCCGCCCCAGGC
>JANQSM010000271.1 GCA_028284025.1 Alphaproteobacteria bacterium
TTGCTAAAATTCGTGATCAGGTTGGGAAAGCAAAGGTTATTTGTGGATTGTCCGGTGGGGTAGATTCTTCCGTCACAGCAGTTTTGCTGCATGAAGCCATTGGGGAGCAACTGACGTGCATTTTTGTTGATCATGGTCTTTTGCGGGCCGGAGAAGCGGAACAGGTCGTTGATTTATTTAAAAATCATTATAACATCCCGCTGGTGCATGTAACTGCAAAAGACCTGTTTCTGGGTGAATTGGAAGGTGTGAGCGATCCGGAGCAAAAACGCAAAACCATTGGCCGGTTGTTTATTGATGTATTTGAGGCAGAAGCTAACAAGATTAAGGATGTTGAATTTTTAGCTCAAGGGACCTTATACCCGGATGTGATTGAATCGGTGTCTTTCACCGGAGGACCCAGCGTCACAATCAAATCCCACCACAATGTAGGCGGCTTGCCTGAGCGTATGAACTTGAAGTTGGTAGAACCCTTGCGGGAACTGTTTAAGGATGAAGTACGTGTCCTAGGCGCAGAATTGGGCTTGCATAAGGACTTTTTGGCCCGACACCCATTTCCTGGGCCTGGTTTGGCAATTCGTGTTCTGGGGGATGTGTCAGAAGAAAAACTGGAAATCTTGCGTAAAGCGGACCAGATTTATTTAGAAGAAATTCGCAGTGCTGGGCTTTATGATGCGATCTGGCAGGCTTTTACGGTGTTATTACCGGTTAAAACCGTTGGTGTGATGGGGGATGGGCGAACGTATGATAATGTTTGCGCTTTGCGTGCAGTGACCTCTACAGATGGCATGACAGCTGATTTTTATCACTTTGATCATGAATTCTTGTCACGCGTGGCAACCCGTATCATCAATGAAGTACGCGGCATTAACCGGGTGACGTATGACATCACCAGCAAACCTCCCGGAACGATTGAATGGGAATAAGCGTTTTTATGCTTTGACCAGCTGTAAGACAGTTTTATTCTGTTTCTGAAAATGGGCGATAATTTCGCTCAAATCATCTGTCTGGATCAACTTTTCTGGTCCGCTAAGAAGCAAATATTGACCAGCTCCTCCACGGGGTGGACGCGAACACTTTGCCACTGTGTACTCAGGGGCATCAAAAGCATTTTTAAACACGGAAAACGCAATAATACCATTGCGCTGTTCGATGGAATAATCAACCCAGTCGCCGGATCTAACACGGCCTGCATAAATAGAAAGCAAATCATTCAGTTCTTCTTTTAGAAAGAAAACCTCACGATTTTTTCCCTGGAAATCCCTTAACTCAACAATATTTGACATTTTGGTTACCTACCTATAGTCAATTAAAATCCTTACCTTTCTCTTTATTTTCAGATAAAAAGGTGTAAGATTCGTTAACGCAATTTAATGTGACGTAATAAATTCTATAAAGAAGGGAGATATCATGGCTGCAATTAACCCACCCGTCTGTAATTTTGGTGAGAAAGCCAAAGACTTTAGCCTCAAGGGCATAGATGGAAAAACCTATACTTTGGAGGATGTTAAAGGAGAAAACGGAACATTGGTCATGTTTATTTGCAACCACTGTCCGTTTGTAAAGGCCATTACAGAGAAACTGGTGCGTGATACCAGTGAGCTGGCACAATATGGGATAAAAACCGTTGCGATCATGTCCAATGATACAGCAACCTATCCAGAAGATTCTTTTGAAAATATGCAGAAATTTGCAGCTGAAAATGGTTTCTCATTCCCTTATCTGATTGATGAAACCCAGGAAGTAGCCAAAGACTATGACGCGGTGTGTACCCCTGACTTTTTCGGGTATAATGCCAATCTGGAGCTGCAATATCGTGGCCGTCTGGATGATTCCGGCATGAACAAAAAAGAAGATGGCCAGCGAGAGTTGTTTAATGCTATGAAGCAGGTGGCCGAAACTGGAAACGGTCCTGAAAATCAGACGCCCAGCATTGGGTGCTCTATCAAGTGGCGACAAGAAGCAGCCTAAGAGGAAAAAGGAATGTCAGAACATTCAAATGAATTTATCCGCGAAATTGAAGAAGAGCT
Organism: Alphaproteobacteria bacterium; assembly: GCA_028284025.1. Classification (GTDB taxonomy): domain Bacteria; phylum Pseudomonadota; class Alphaproteobacteria; order JANQSM01; family JANQSM01; genus JANQSM01. The sequence goes on from JANQSM010000271.1 coordinate 2,031, forward strand.
TCAGGCGGAGAAACTGGCCAAAGTTTGGCAAAAATACGGTGATTATATTATTTATTCTGTGCTTGCCCTGGTTTTAGGTGCCAGCGCTTTTGTTGGATATAAAGAATACCGCAATTACGCCAATGAACAAGCCAGTGACGTGTTTTATGAAGCACAACAAATGCTGCAAGAAGACAAATCTTTGGCAGCTATAGAAAAATTTGATGAGTTAAAAGATTCTTCTTCCCCGGGCTATCGTGTTTTGGGCCAGTTCACGTCTGCCTCTGTACTGATTAATCAGGGAGAGCAACAGCGCGCTTTGGCAATGTTTGACAACATTATCTCTGATTCTTCTTTACCGCGGGTATATCGTGATTTAGCACGCATTAAATCAGCTTATTACCGACTGGATTCAGTCGATAATGTTCAGGCATTAAAAGATGAGATTATTCCGTTATCCAAGCCACAAAACCCCTGGCGGTATTCCGCTATGGAACTGTTGGCATTAATGGAGATGAAGCAAAATAATCCTGAAGAAGCTTACAAAATTCTTGTTGAGCTTATCAGTAATGCTGAAGCGCCACGCACCCTTGTGCAGCGGGCTAACAAACTTTTGGACGTTATCAGTTAATCATGAAAAATATTTTATTTATTTTATCCCTGGTTTTGGTAATCATCGGATGTAGTTCTTCTCCGTGGTTGGGAGAAGACGATGAAGAACGTCTGGAAGGGGAGAGAATCTCTCTAACCCAGGCCACCAAAGAAATTCAGCCCGCAGTTTCTTTACAGGGTGAAGAAGTGATATTACCTCCTCCGGTTGAAAATGCTTTCTGGGCGTTGGCAGGTGGCAATGCCGCCAATAATTCAGGCCACGTGGCATTGGGCACGGATCTTAAGGAAATGTGGACCGGAGATATTGGATCCAGCAATGGTTCAGGCCAGTT
>JANQSM010000274.1 GCA_028284025.1 Alphaproteobacteria bacterium
GGTCACAATTTAGATTGGCTGGCAAGATATAAGTGTTTTTACATACGTAAGCAATTCACTGTGTTGCCGCCTGAACGTTTGTCATATAATTTTTCAAGCCTTCACGATAGCTGGGATAGTTTAAGGTAATCTTAAAAGTGGTTTTTATTTTATCATTTTTGACCCGTTTGTTGTCGTTGTAAAAGGACAACATACCCGGAGATAAAGCTGCTTTTTCGAAAGGGATGAGGGCAGATTTTTCGATATTTAAAAGGTCATATCCAAAGTCTGTTACATCCAGAGATGGACAAGGGATATCATCTGCCAGGTTATAAATTTCACCTGGGGTGGGATTCTGGAATGATGCTTCAAGGACAGAAGTAATATCTTCTACATGAATGCGAGAGAAATAGTGCCCGGGCTTATCAATGCGTTGAGCAGTGCCGTTTTTTATCCGCGTTAGAACATTGCGCCCAGGACCATAAATGCCTGACAGGCGAAAAATATGCACTGGCAAATTATACTTTTTATGAAATTCTAGCCACTGTTTTTCAGCTTTTAACCGACGGTGGCCTCGTTCGCCAGTCGGGACGCATTCGGATGTCTCATCCACCCAGGCACCGTTATGATCTCCATACACGCCAGTGGAAGAAAAATATCCTACCCAGTGCGGGGCCAGATCTTTAAGATCTTGGCTATAATAATTCAGGACGACATCGCCATCTGCATTTGGTGGAACAGAAGATAAAATGTGAGAAGACGTTTTTAAGGCAGGCAAAATTTCTTTTGTCTGGTATGTACCGTCGAAAATAAAAGCATCCACCCCCATGATTTCCAGAGCTTTACGTTTTTCTTCTGATGTAGTGGTGCCGGCAATCTGCCAGCCTTCTTGCATCAACTTGTCACATAAAAACAGGGCAGAGTATCCCAGACCAAAACAGAACAGTTTTTTCGACATAATGCTAATTTAAAGAATTAGGACAGGCATTGCAATTGTGCGGACAATACCGGCGGCCATTAGGTGGCAAGATATCTTTCTTTTCTTTGGAGGCTGTCAAAACCAGATTTTTTAGTTCTGTAATAAAAGCCGGGTCAACACCAACTGTTGGTACACGCCCATAGTAAGGGACGCCTGCTTCATCCGCAACATGCTTATATTCTACATCTAGTTCCACCAAGGTTTCCAGATGTTCTGACACAAAAGCTAATGGGACAATAATAAGCGGGACCTTTTCCTTGCCTGCACGAATAATTTCAGGCTCGGTATAAGGCTTGATCCATTCTACTGGCCCCACCCGGCTTTGATAGGAAACTACCCAGTCCAGCTCTGGTTCTGCCAGTTCTTTGGCAATGGCTGCGGCGGATCGCTGCACATGAATAGGGTAAGGATCTCCGCGTTGCTCCACAATTTTTTTTGGTAGACCATGGGCGGAAAATAAAATACGCGGGGCACCTTTCTTTTTAGCCTGTTTTAAATACGGGCGAATTAATTCTGCCTGGGCCTTGATAAATCCTGGTGCAGTCGGATAGCAACAGATTAATTTAGTGGGCAGGTCAAGGTCATGCTTTTGCGCTGCCTTGTTCCACACACTCATAAAAGAAGATGTTGTGGTTGAAGACAACTGAGGGTAAAGCGGCAGTAAAATAATTTTATCGGCTTTCCATTCCCGGACCTGTTGCACCACTTCATCGACCATGGGGTGCCAGTACCGCTGTGCTGTGAAAACACGAAAGTTTTTGCTCTTTAAAGATTTTTCCAGGGCATGGGCCTGGGCAAGGGTGTTTTTTTGAATCGGGGAGCTACCGCCCATCTCAGCATAAATTGGCTTGACCTTGGGCGTACGGGTTTTTGAAATCAGCTTGGCAAGAGGGGTGCGTACAATGCCGGGCAGACTGATAATATAGGGGTCAT
>JANQSM010000281.1 GCA_028284025.1 Alphaproteobacteria bacterium
AATCACAGGTTGTGCGGCACTTTACGCGTTTGAGTCAGAAAAACTATTCTATTGATACCGGGATTTTTCCGTTGGGATCATGCACTATGAAACACAACCCGCGCCTGAATGAGAAAATGGCGCGCTTGCCAGGTTTTTCACATTTACATCCATATCAGCCGATTTCTACCGTGCAGGGCGCCCTAGAGCTGATTGACGAGCTGGCTCATTGGTTGAAAACATTAACCGGTATGCCGGCGGTGGCGATGTCTCCGGCAGCGGGGGCTCATGGAGAATTTTGCGGCATGGTGGCGATTAAGGCTGCGATTGAAGCTAAAGGGGAAGCAGCCACACGTACGCGCGTGCTGGTGCCAGAATCTGCCCATGGGACAAACCCGGCAACAGCTGTTGCTTGTGGATTCAGTGTAGATTCTATTCCTGCTGATCAACGTGGACGGGTTGATTTGGCTGCATTTAAAGAAAAATTAGGGGATGATGTCGCCGCCATCATGCTGACTAATCCCAACACTTGCGGTTTGTTTGAGAATGATATTATTGAAATTGCAGATGCTATTCATGAAGTTGGCGGGTATTTTTACTGTGATGGAGCTAACTTTAATGCCATCGTCGGGCGGGTCCGTCCCGGAGATCTGGGCATTGATTGTATGCATATTAATTTACATAAGACTTTTTCAACGCCCCATGGTGGTGGAGGGCCTGGCAGTGGACCGGTGGTATTTTCAGAGCTGTTGGCAGACTTTTGTCCTGTGCCATGGATTGTCAATAAAGGAGATGGCTTTGATCTGGTTGAGAAAGTAGGAGAACAGGCACAAAAATCCTTTGGCCGTCTCAAGGCTTGTCATGGCCAAATGGGTATGTTTGTACGCGCACTGACCTATATGTTGAGTCATGGAACAGATGGCCTGCGACAGGTTGCAGGGGATGCAGTCTTGAACGCAAACTATATACGCGTGGGACTCCATAAAGATTTAAAGGTGGCCTATGATGATATTTGCATGCATGAAGTCTTGTTTTCTGATGCAGGTTTACGGGATCAAGGTGTTACCACACTTGATTTTGCCAAGGCAATGATTGATGAAGGTTTCCATCCCATGACGGTATACTTTCCACTGGTGGTGAATGGCGCGATGTTGATTGAACCAACAGAAACTGAAAGTAAAGAAACGCTGGATCAATTTATTGGAGCATTAAAATCTTTAGCTGAGAAAGCTTTGGCAGGTCATGCAGATAACTTTAAAGCTGCGCCATTCCACGCCCCGCGCCGGCGTCTGGATGAAACCCAAGCCGCGCGTCAGCCAGTATTGTCCGCCAAAACAGGGTAAGGTACTACCTGCAACTGCATTTTCAGTTTATTTTTGGATAGAATTTGGTATACTGCCTCGGGTTCGTAATATCCACAACCCTGTTTGTTAACGAAGCGTTAAAAAGTAGATACTTTTGTATGGCAAAGAAATCTTATACCGTTTTTTGTGCATCTTCTTTCCGCGATGCGGTTGAACAATTAGCTGCCAATCAAAATGCCTCGCTGGCAGATTTGGCACAATCGGTCTTGCTGTTGATGTCTCAAGACCAGGTGGGGGCATTGCCAGATCCGGGTGAGCCAGATCTTTCTGATCGTGAAACGGTAGTTCTAAAATCTGGACCATCCAAGGGCCGCAAGATGCGGCGTAAGCCGCGTTTGCAGCTGCGTATGAATGCGGATTATACTCCGCCTTTGATTCGTAAAGCGTTGGGTTTGATGTTGGCGATGAACGATAATCGTTACCAGATCAAAATAGAAAACATGTTGGTTGGCAACTCAGAAGAAAAGGTGAAAGACTTAAGTGATAAAAATATGCGGTTGCATAATATTGTCCATGCTTTGTCTTTTACTCCGTTACGAAATGGTGTGCAGACGACCCAGGAAGCATTGTACGTGCTGGGATTTTCCCCCAATGAACATCCGCCCAAGCGCCTGGTTCGAGAGAAATTTAAAATGCTGGCCATGATCTATCATCCAGATAGCCCCTACGCTGGCGATAATACCCGCATGGCACAGTTGAATGAAGCGGTGAAATTTCTGAGCTAGAAATAAGATAAATGCTAACGCACCAAGGGGGTGTCGGGGGGCAGCACAGACATAGAAATTAATTCATCTGTCCGGAAAGATCTTTAGGCAGATCGTCGATGGCCTGGTCGGTAATTTTATCCAGGGCCTTATCATCCATTTTATC
>JANQSM010000301.1 GCA_028284025.1 Alphaproteobacteria bacterium
TCGTACAGCTTTGACTCAAAACGTGCCGCACTTTACCACCGCCAGTGCATTCGGGGCTGTGGTAAATGCCATTAAGGCCTTAAAACAGGGCAAGCTGGACGTAAAATCTTTACAGGAATATTTGGGAATGAAATCCAAGCCAGCATTGAAAAAAGCCAGTTAATCTTTTTTGAAAAACATCTTGCATTTCTAAAGCTGGTGTTCTATTAAAGAAACAGTTGTTAATATTAATACTTATAAGGAGGCCCTATGGCAGCAGATAACCCTACTATTGATGTTAATGTGCAGCTTCTTGCAATTAAAGCTGGTTATGAAGAAGATGCAAGAAATTTACAAAATTCTACAGATCCAGTAGCCCGATCCTGTCGAGCAGGTTTGATGGAAATTATTCAAGCTGATTATGAAGCTGCTTGCAAACAGGCGAGAAACCTTGCCGAACTTCATGCAAGAACTAACCGCTAATTTACTTTTGATTCATTACTGATTATTCTCTGCTTATGCAGCAGAAAAAATATGACATTGTGATTGTTGGGGCGGGCCTGGGCGGCTTAAGCTTGGCGGCCCGGCTGGCAGATTCCGGTTTAAAGATCCTCTGCCTGGAAAAAGCAAAGCTTGCTTCTTCCAAAAACTTTGATGGCCGTACGACAGGGCTTTTGAACAACTCTATTGAAATCTTAGAAAAAGCAGGTGTCTGGGGTTTTGCGCAAACTTCGGCAGAGCCTATGACACGTCTTACCATTGTGGATGACAATAATGGTAAAAGTGAGGCTGTGACAGTGTCATTCGATCCGTTTGATATCGGACAGGACATGTTTGGTGTGAACATTAGTAATATGGCATTGAAGGCGGCTCTTTTAAAAAAAGTAAAAGCGGCAAAAAATATTACCTTGCGAGATGTGACACAGGTACGGGATTTGATCCACCACAAACAGGAAGTGGAATTGACTTTATCAAATGGGGATTGTGTATCTGCTTCCCTTTGTGTGGCGGCGGATGGGCGAATGTCGCCAATGCGGATGATGGCGGGAATTGAAGTCAAAACTTTAGATTACCCACAAACGGCAATTGTGTGTGTGGCCTCTCATGAATTGCCCCATGAGGGGGAATCAGTAGAATTTTATTCTGCTTCTGGTCCGTTTACGTTGGTACCGTTTGAAGGAAACCAGAGCAGTATTGTCTGGGTGGCAGATAAAAATGACGCAAAAGATTTGCTGGAGATGAAAGCAGATAAATTCGCAGATGCCTTGACCCAGAAAGCGGAAAACCGGTTTGGAGCGATGAAATTGGTTAGCACCCGTCAATCTTTCCCTCTTTCTGCCTTGCATGCCAAAAACTTTGCTAAAGACCGAATGGTGTTGATTGCCGAAGCAGCGCATGGTTTAAGCCCCATCGGCGCACAAGGGTTGAATCTGACTTTGCGTGATGTGGATTGCCTCGCCCGGTTAGTGGAAGAAGCTGCAACAGCAGGAAAAGATTTAGGGGGGGCATCTTTGATAGAAGCTTATGAAAGTAAGCGTAAACTGGACACTTTTTCGCGGGTTGTTGGAGTGGATGCGCTTAATCGCCTGGTCAGCAATGATAATTTTGTACTTGGAAAACTGCGTCAGGCAGGGTTACAGGCTGTTAATCGTGTGACACCTTTACGTAAAATACTTATGCAACAGGGCATGCAGCCTTCGTTTTTTTAACTCTTTGATATCACGCAGGAATATGTAAATTATCCAATAGATCTTGATTTTAGTCTCTTTTTTCGGATATAGTTAGTTTTTCCCCAACCAGATAACCCAACAAAACAATAAAGGAAATGATTATGGAACGTGTCCCTCTTACACGGGCTGGGTATGAAAAATTGGAAGAAGAGCTGAAACACCGTAAATCGGTGGAGAGGCCCGCTATTATTGAAGCTATCGCTGAGGCCCGTGCGCATGGTGATTTGTCTGAGAAT
>JANQSM010000303.1 GCA_028284025.1 Alphaproteobacteria bacterium
CAAAATCACAATCATAAGTGATGGTAGTCTGACATTGCCGACTTCTTCTCTTGGGGTGAATGTACCCGAAGCGCAAGTAAAGGCCCTACTTAATGCAAATTTGAGGGATACAGAAAATCATATTTCTCATACCAATACATGTCTGATTGATACTGGTACAAAACGTGTTCTGATTGATGCTGGCTCAGGGGATAATTTTCAAAAGACAGCTGGCAAGATATTACAAAATGTAGAAGCCGCTGGTTATCGCGCGGAAGATATTGATTCTGTGGTGCTGACACATGCGCATCCAGATCATGCTTGGGGACTGATTGATGATAAGACAGAAAAGCCGCGTTTTCCAAAGGCAACTTATTATATAAATTCTGTTGAATGGGATTTTTGGACGCAAGAAGGTTTAACAAGTAAACTTCCTAAAGCAATGCATTCAATGGTGCCTGTCACGCAAAAGAATTTACTCCCTATTGCTGCACGTACCAAACGTATCAAAGCGGGTGAAGAGATTGTCACCGGTATCAGTACAATAGATACAGCAGGTCATACGCCTGGTCATATTTCGATTTTGGTGAACTCTGGGAAAAAATCGATGATCATTGGCGGTGATACGATTTTACACGCCTATATATCCTTTGAGCAGCCTGGGTGGCATTTTGGTTTTGATATGGATCCTGAGAAAGCTGCCAAAGTTCGCACTGCTTTGTTAGATCGTGCGGCCAAGGATCAAAGTATATTTGTTGGGTTCCATTTGCCATTTCCCGGGGTCGGCTATGTGGCAAAACGTGGCAAAGCGTATCGTTGGGTGCCAATTATTTGGGAATGGGACTTGTAAATTTTTTGAAATCAGATTAATAGCTGTGGCTGAATTTACTCACTTGTTGATTTTCTATTTCCTTTTGTTAATAAAAAATCACAAAAGTAAAGGAAAATTTCCTTTTTAGGGTAGCCATTTACGTTCCTTCCGTGATAGACGTGCGGCTTACATCAAAGAATATACATCTGTTATGCGGGTGTGGTGAAATTGGTAGACACGCCAGATTTAGGTTCTGGTGGCGCAAGCCGTGGGGGTTCAAGTCCCTCCACCCGCACCAACTCTAATATGTCTTTTGTTTTCCATGCTATGTAGCTTGAAGGAGTTTATGTAGTATGTTGATTCATTTTTAAAAGATCGTGTTTGGGTTGTGAGAATTTATTCAAGTTAAATATTGATATTATTGGAAGATATTGGCCACTCGGTGCCATGCTACGCGGATTTAGGTTTTAAACTATGCAAGTTACAGAGACATTATCTGAAGGGTTGAAGAGAGAATTACAGATTGTTGTTGAAGCTAAAGAGCTGGACAGCAAATTATCGGCCCGCCTTGAGCAGTTAAAAGATACTGTTCGCATTAAAGGTTTTCGTCCAGGTAAAGTTCCTGTTGCGCATCTAAAACGTGTGTATGGTGAGCAGGTTATGACTGAGGTTGTTCAGCAAACCTTGCAAGAGAGCATACAAAATGCCTTAAA
>JANQSM010000305.1 GCA_028284025.1 Alphaproteobacteria bacterium
GTGACCAGCATGACGGTCTCTGCCTGGAAGAGTAACCTTTCAGGGACGGTGACAGTCCAACTTATTGAGACTGCCCAAACTGGGGAAACTTCTTTGGAAAAGGTTTCAGAACAGGCATTGGATATTTTAAAGGACTTTCATGGAATCAAGTCGGCGATATTATTGACTGAAGACCAGACCATGGATCTGATTTCTGTCTGGTTGGGAACAACCGTACCTGAGGGAGTTCCTGTGCCTGTTGTGATTGATGTAGAGCTTGAAGCCGGTGCGACTGTCACAGCAGAGGAATTGCAAAATCGCCTATCAGGTTTAAAAGCAGAAATCCTGGTGGATGACCATCAGGTTTGGCTAAAGCGTTTGATCAAGTTTATTTCAGCATTTGAGTTGGCAGCAATTCTGGCAATTGTATTAATTGCTGGGGCAGGAGTTGCCATTCTAATCCTGACAACCAAAGCCGGGATGGCAATTCATGATGATACAGTCGCCTTGTTGCATCACATCGGAGCTAAGGACTTTTTTATAGCCCGGCAGTTTGCGGGTAAAATATTTGCTGCCTCGTTTGTTGGCGGACTTGTGGGTTTGGGCTTGGCCCTTATTGTATTGTTAGCTGTCGCTGTGACAGCTGTGAATCTGGAAGTAGGTTTTAAGCCGGTGTTTGATTTTGAAGCTGCACATTATCTGGCATTGTTATCAGTGCCGTTCGTTGTGGCATTGTTTGCTGTAATTATCAGTATCTGGACGGTCTTGCGCACTTTGTCCAAAATGCTTTAGAATACTGTATGGGCCGTATACTTCTTTCTTTTCTTGTGATTCTGGTCGCTGTGTGGACAGGTGGCCTGGTTATTTTTTCAGCTTTTATACCTGATAAGGTGGTGGATACTGATTCTGCTACGGATGCGATTGTTGTCCTGACCGGTGGAGACAACCGGGTCGCGACCGGCATTGAATTACTTAAAGAGGGAAACGCAAAAAGATTGTTTGTTTCCGGCGTACATGAAGACGTATTGCTGAATGAATTGGTAATGGCAGCACGCCAACAAAACCCGGATTTGTCCTGTTGTATTGAACTGGGGTATCAAGCTCATAATACGCATCAAAATGCCCGAGAAGTCGTGACTTGGGTGAAGGCTAATAATATTAATTCTATCCGACTTGTGACCTCAAATTATCATTTGCCGCGCAGTTTACTGGAAATACGTCATCAGTACCCGAATCTTGCTATTGTGCCGCACCCGGCGTTTGGCGATAAGGATTCTGTGAAGCATTTGCGCCTGATGGTACTTGAATATACAAAATTTCTGATAACTTACCTGACCCTATGATGAGACAATTTATTGGCAATTTGTTTTTTAGTATCAGCTTTCTTATCTGGATGGTGGGTATGGCCATTGCGTGTTTGCCAATTCTGGTTCTGCCACGCAAGGTAACTACCAGGGTGGCAAAATTTTGGGTAGGAGTGATGTTATCCCTTTTGCGCCTGTTTGCCCGCATTGATTACAAAGTTGAAGGGCTTGAGAACCTTCCCCAAAGCGGCGGATACATTGTCGCCTGTAAACATCAATCTGCATGGGAAACATTTGCTCTGATGCGTATTTTGCCGGATCCGGCTATCATTTTAAAACGTGAACTTCTCTCTATTCCGTTTTATGGATGGTATGCACGCAAAATGGATCACATCCCGGTTAATCGCCAGGGCCGTATGGCAGCTTTGAAAGACATGATCCGTCAGGCCAAAACAAAGCTTGCCCATAATCGTCAATTGATCATTTTTCCGCAAGGAACCCGGGTGAAACCGGATCAAAAATCCAGCAAGGTTAAATACCAAAGCGGGATTGCGGCTCTTTATGATCAGCTAAATGTGCCGGTCGTGCCTGCTGCTCTTAATTCTGGCAAGGTTTGGCAAAAAGGACAGTTTATAAAAAATTCCGGCACGATCACGTTGCGTTTTTTGCCGCCTATTGCCCCTGGGTTGAGTAAAAAGAAATTTATGGAGCGCCTGGAAAAAGAGATTGAGCAGGCAGTCCGCGAATTATAGCTATTGGATTATGTTCAGAATGGGAGCATAAAAAGAAAAACAACGGGCGGTGCGCCACCGCCCGTTGTCATCAAAACTGGGGTACACTTTTTTTAAGAAACTGCAACCGCGGTTGGTTTCTTAATTCCCGATCTGTTCTGCGTCGGCAAAGAGCTCGATGAGGTAATGGAAAGCAAGTGACTAATTTCCTGTTTAATAGCGAGTTTCCTTAACTTCATGCGCTTGATGCTTAAAAAGTCGGGATATGGCCGCTTTTGTTCCTCTCCAATTTCATGTTCAAGTTGAGCGTGATGCTGTTGAAGTGAAACAATCCTTTGCTGAGCGACCATAAGTACTACCTCCAAACGTAAGTTAAAACCAAACGTAATATAACTTAATCTCTTAAGTTATTAACTAAATGTTACCGTATTAAAACACGATTTGCAATAATTTCAACATAGGCCAAATTTAGTGAAAATCCGTAAAAATGTGTGGATAACTTTATTTTTCAGGGGGTTGCGCTGTGGGCAATTGCAAAAATTAGAACATTGTTGCTGAAAATAACAAGTTCGTTAGGTTGAGTGTGGCCTATTGATCACCCAGGCAGATGCCTAAACCGCGTGCAGTACATACGGCTGTACTGTCCAGCTTAACGGCGTTGTAAGACTTGATGCCTTCTTCAATCGGCACGGCGACAACTTCGCGCTTTTGCCAGGCGAGCATACGGTCAAATTTGCCTTCGGCAACCAGATCAACTGCATGTACTCCAAATGATTGGGCCAGAACCCGATCTAAAGGTGTTGGTTCTCCACCACGCAAGACGTGACCTAAAATTGTGACCCGGGTGTCTATGCCCGTACGTTCTGCTAGCTCATGGCCAATATAATGTCCGATGCCGCCGTACCGGGTGCGTTCATCGCTATAAATGCGCTGAACAGGTTCACCTCCCTCAGTTTTGACGGCTTCCGCAACAATAACCAGGATATGATTCCGGCCAAAGTCTTCCCGTACCTGACGAATTTTCTGCTGAATGGCTTCAAAGGAGTATTTAATTTCCGGAATCAGAATAATATCTGCCCCCCCTGCAATGCCTGTATTCAAAGCAATGTGCCCGGCATCGCGGCCCATAACTTCCAGGACCATAATACGCGAATGGCTCGCCCCTGTGGGTTGTAGGCGGTCAAGAGCTTCCGTGGCAACCTCCACCGCTGTGTCAAATCCGATGGCGATTTCAGTCGCACCCACATCATTATCAATGGTTTTGGGGATGGCAACCAGGTTCATACCACCTTGTTGTGCCAGTTTACGCAGGATTTTAAAACTTCCATCCCCCCCCATGGCAATCAAGGCATCCAGGCCTAATTCATTATAGGCCTCAATAACTTCATCAGAACGGTCTTTGGTTGATCCATCCTCCATTGGGTAAGCAAAGGGGTTACCATAGT
>JANQSM010000043.1 GCA_028284025.1 Alphaproteobacteria bacterium
GATGACCAAAGGAAAAGCCTTCCCCCACGACCACGTGGCGGGCGCTTAAGCCTTCCACCAAAATTTGTTTTACAAAATCTGGAGCCGTGATGTGATAAAATGCATCATCAAACATCAACTGCACATAGCCGGTAAATTGCATCCGCCGAATTACATCAATCTTGTCCTGAGGTGGAGTCAAACGAAACGGCGGCATTTTAGGATCAAAAAACTGACGCGGGTGCGGTTCAAGAGTTAACACATTGGCTGGTAAATTATGTTGTTCTGCTTGTGCCAATGCATGGCGTAATACTTCTTGATGCCCCAGATGAACACCATCAAAGTTTCCGATTGTCACAACCCCGCCTTTTGCCCCACTGGGCACGGCCCAAATGTCAAATACCGTTTCCATGAGGTATTTGTATTAAAAACCAGTCTCTATCACAAGCCAATAGTAACAAGCCAGTAATATAAAGGGATTCCAACAACAATATTGAATGGGAAAGTAACACCCAGTGAAAGGGTTAGATAAATTGAAGGTTCTGCCTTAGGTAAAGCAATACGCATGGCTGCGGGTACCGCAATATAAGAAACACTGGCACATAGCACAACTAACAGCATAGCTTCCGGCGGTCCCAGATTTAAAAGATGGGCCGCTCCGAAACCAATCAGGCCATTGATTAAAGGCATGACTATGCCAAAAACAATAGTTGAGAACCCAAGGTTTACAATCCGATCGAACCGTTTGGCGACTAAAATTCCCATCTCTAACATAAAGATGCACAAAACCCCGGTAAAAGGTGCATAGAAAAATGACTGTAATCCATCGGACCCGGTATCATTGGCCAAAACCCCGATTACAAAAGATCCCATCAACAGAACCACGGTCCCATTTAAAAAGACCTCACGCAACAAAACAGGCAGACGTTCTGCAAAAGCTTTGGATTGCGCAAACTTTGCCGCCATCAAAAGACCGGCCATAATTGCCGGAGTTTCCATAATTGCCAACGCGGCCACCATATATCCATGATAAGAAATACCACTCATTTCCAGGAAAGTGGTCGCTGCCGTAAATGTCACCAGACTGACCGAACCATAGTGGGCTGCAACCGCACTGGCGTTCATATTATCAATGGAGGTGATAATCTTAAGTAAAAAGAAGGCAATGAATGGCAGGATAAAACTTAACGCCGCACTTAATAACAACAATCCGGCAACACCATCTTCTGAGTGATCAGACAATGCGGCCCCCCCTTTATACCCAATGGCTGCGATCAGATAAATAGCCAGTGCCTTGGAAATGGAATCGGGAATTTCCAGGTCTGACTTTACAAATCCAGACATCAATCCTAGGACAAAAAACAGAATAACCGGTGATAAAAAGTTTTGGGATGCTAGTGTAGCAAGTGAATCCATCATAAATCTTGTTCCTTAAGGTGAAGGCTGCTAGAAAAATACAGAACCTAATCAAATTGAAAACAAAAAACCGCATCGCACTGTTAATATGTTTACTGAAATCTTTCTCTACGCTTTTACTTCCCTGTTTGTAATTGTGGATCCTATTGGTACATCCCTTGTATATTTGGGCATTACATCGCACATTCCTAAACGCAAGGCGCAATTTATGGCTGTGAAAGGCATTCTGATCGCCTTTGTCTTGCTGCTTTTATTTGGTCAGTACGGTGAAAGCCTTTTAAGCCAGTTAGGAATCACCACCAGTGCCTTCCGCATTGCAGGGGGGATTTTCCTGTTCACGACGGCCTTTAAAATGGTGACCTCCCAACCCAAAGTTGGCGAAAAAGATGCCATTCAAACACAAGGGACAGACCGTACAGATTATTCAGTTTACCCGCTGGCAATTCCACTGCTGGCCGGCCCGGGCTGCATGACCACTATCATTCTTTTAATGTCCAATGCAAACGGCGACCCTACCTATCAATTTGCCAGCTTTGCTGCTCTGGCTGCGGTACAGGCCATTGCTCTGGTTTGTCTATTGTTCTCCAACGAGCTAAAGGACTTGCTTGGCAAAACAGGGGCAGGTATCCTCACCCGTGTCTTCGGTATTTTATTGGCAGCATTGTCCGTTCAGTTTATCGTCGATGGAATCAGTACTATTTTTGAGATCAGCTAGGGAGAGATTCTAATGCGTACGTTCATTTCTTTTATTTTTGTTTTAATGT
>JANQSM010000053.1 GCA_028284025.1 Alphaproteobacteria bacterium
ATCACGGGTGCCATGGTACAGTGGAATTTTGATATGAGTGATTTCCCGGTGAAAGTCAAAGTGATCCAGAGTTTTTTCAATCGCATCATTGCTTTGAACTACCAGCAGAAAATTGTCATCCGGATTGGCTGCAAGATGATCAACAGTTTGAATTCCATCCGGGCGGGGGCGAGCATAAAAACTGATTGCTGATGCCATGATCGGCGTTTCAGCCAAGATTTCAGTATCCGGATAAACAGCCCAATTGGCAGAAACTTCATAGGACAGGGCTTTCCATCCGCGAGCCGAATAAAACGGATCTGTTGCCTGGCTGCGCTCCACTCCAAACGCAGGTAAGGCATAATCATAATTATAAAAATAAATCGTAGTGGCCAGATTTAAAAACACTGCAATATAGATGAATCGTGGATGATGGATGCGATACAGCCAGCTGCAAAACAATATTGCCAGGGGGATGGCATAATAAGGTGTTGGGGTAAAGTCATAACCACCGATTAAAATAGTGGCCAGCAGTAACAAGACGGGTGGAATTAAAAAGCAAAACAAAAATTTGCCATTCGCAGTATGGCGCCATTTTTTATGAATGGCGAGGGCTGTTATCAACGCAGCAAACAAAAACGGGCCGATGGTCAGAATCTGGTTTTCAACTAAATGTTCCAATGTTTGTGGGCGAAATAATCCGGAAAATGGCCCATAGATGGCATCAATGTCAAAATTCTCGATGATTGGTAAATAGGAAAGCAGGGCGTACAAAATCAAAATGACAGCTGTGCTTAATCCCAGTTTTTTTATCAAAGACCAGGGAAATTTCCTGCGTTTGCGCTTGTCGCGACTCTCCAGCCAAAGATAAAGGCCTGCTCCAATCAGAAAGATAAAGAATGAGGTCGTCATTAATAAACCGACCAGCAAAATCAGAAAGCTGGCAGCCCAGTATTTGGGGGTGTTGTGTTGTAAGGTTTCATAAAATACCAGCAGCCCTGCCGCCCACAAAAAGTACCCCCAGACTTCGTGTGAAATGTTTGTACTCATCAGGGTGGCTGCAG
The DNA here is from genome assembly GCA_028284025.1 of Alphaproteobacteria bacterium. Classification (GTDB taxonomy): domain Bacteria; phylum Pseudomonadota; class Alphaproteobacteria; order JANQSM01; family JANQSM01; genus JANQSM01. The sequence goes on from JANQSM010000053.1 coordinate 1,044, forward strand.
GTAGAGTAGCGACCATTACTGCAACCCAGAAGGCTGGTTCCAGTTCCATCATTTTGCAGGCTAACCGGAAACTGCACAGAGCAGCTCCGGCTAAACAAAATGGAGTAAAAAGCCGTGCACCCAATTCACTTTCCCCAAACAGGGTCATGGAAAAATCCATTATTAAAGTGATCAGCGGTAAACCCGCTAAATGGTATGTGTTCTGGTATAAAATTTGCCAGTAATTTAATTCATGTACATACAAAGAATAAGGCTCAGCTGCCAGATATTGAATCTGTACAAAAATAATAGCCAACAGCACAAGCCCCAGCATACCAAAGTTATATGGTTGGGTTAAAAAGGGGCTGTTTTGAAAATTATGCAGCCTGTTTTTGAGTGTGTCGATCTTCAACCTGAGCGATGCGAAGGACATTGGTGGCTCCCTTGGTTCCAAAAGGTGTTCCGGCAATAATCACAATACTTTCTTCCTGTTTGGCGAATTCTTGTTCATAAGCCACGTGGCAGGCAATGTCGATCATTTCATCAAAGGTACGGGCATCGTGCGTGTGAACGGAATGCACCCCCCATACCAGTGATAAATACCTGGCGGTGCGAATATCTCCTGTGATTCCTAAAATCGGGGCGGTGGGACGTTGGCGGGCAGCAGTAACGGCAGTGCCACCGGATGTCGTGTAAGTGACAATTGCCCTGGCTTCGATGGATTTAGCAGCACTGCTGGCGGAAAGTGTGATGGCATCTGGCTCAGTGTGCCGGTTATCCACCCCAAAAGCATGCATAATCGCGCGGTACACTTCATCCTTTTCAACACTGGTAATGATTTTATCCATCATTTCCACTGATTCCATCGGGTAATTCCCGGCAGCTGTTTCTTCGGATAACATTACGGCGTCTGCTCCTTCATAAATGGCATTAGCCACATCGGAAGCTTCCGCACGGGTTGGTGGCGGGGCGCGGACCATTGAATCCAACATCTGGGTGGCGACAATCACGGGCTTTCCTTGTTCGCGAGCAGCGCGGACAATCATTTTTTGCAATGGGGGAACGTCCTGGGCTGGAATTTCCACCCCTAGATCACCACGGGCAATCATGATGCCATCGGACAGTTCAATCAGTTTATCCAGGTGTTTGACAATACTTGGCTTTTCTAGTTTTGTGATGATCTTGGCGCGGCCATCAATTAAATTTTTGGCTTCTATAATGTCTTCCGGGCGCTGTACGAAAGAAAGGGCAACCCAGTCCACACCTAAGTCCAGGGCGAAAGCCATGTCTCTTTTGTCTTTGTCCGTCAATGCGGTCAGCGGTAGAGAGATTTTAGGAACATTCACGCCTTTAAAACTGGTCAGCCGTCCACCATACGCGACGGTGGTTTCAATTTTTTCTTGGGTAACAGCCTCAATATTCAACCTGATTTTCCCATCAAAAATCAGCAGTTCGTCCCCTACATTCAATGCCTCAAACAATTCAGGATGAGGCAGAAAGGCGCGCGTTTCATCCCCATCTTCATCATTTTTGTCTAGGACAAATTTTTCCCCGGTTTTTAAGAACACGTCCTGGTCTTTTAATTTTCCAATACGCAGTTTTGGCCCCTGTAGGTCGGCAATAATTCCAATCGGGCGGTCAAATTCTTTTTCTGCCTTGCGAATATGTTCATAAATCTGCTGATGATCTTCGTGGCTGCCATGGCTGAAGTTTAGGCGAAAGGAATCTACACCAGCCTTAAAAAGCTCTGCGATTTTTTCATATGTATTTGAGGATGGCCCCAACGTCGCAACAATCTTGGCAAAGCGATAACGTCTCATATTTTTCCTTTAAATCTGTGTTTATTAATGTATTTTGTATCTTCAAGATACTCAAATCGAGAGGCTCTGCCAATAGCCGTAATATAAAGATTGTATGAAAACATAAATGATGTTGTTAAAACCCCATGAGCCAGCCCCTTACAGACTTCAAAATGAAGATCTTCAAGCCCCTGCTGTGCTAATTTGTGACCATGCGGGTCGGTATATTCCTGAAAAACTGAATCAACTGGGTTTAAACGGTGAAGATCTTGAAAAACATATTGCCTATGATATTGGTTCAGCACAATTGACAGATTTTTTAAGCAAAGACTTAAACCTTCCCGCCATTTACTGTGATTATTCCCGGTTGGTTATTGATGTAAACCGCAAACCGGGTATAGCAGACTCTATCCCTGAAATCAGCGATCAAGTTCATATTCCAGGCAACAAGAATCTGCAGGAAGCCGAGATCCATGCTCGTCAGAACGAAATTTTCTGGCCCTATCACGAGCGAGTCACCCAACTGATTGAGCAAACTGAAAAGCATGACCCGGATTGCTTACTTTTATTTGTGCATTCGTTTACGCCAACGTTGAACGGGGCGCCACGCCCTTGGGAAATGGGGTTACTATGGGTTGGTGTAAACCAGGATGTAGATCAGTTTGCCGCCTGTCAGCGAGATTTACACCCCGACATTAATTTAGGGCTTAATGAGCCTTATGACGGGTTTGGTGGGTGCTATTTTTCTTTGTATGAGTACACATTTGTTAAAAAGCGCCGTTATTTGGTGATTGAAGTGCGCCAGGATCTTATTTCTTCCTCTGATGGGGTAAAAAAGATGGGTAAAATCCTCTCAAGTACATTAAAAGAGGCTTTTTTTAGAAAAACATAGGGCTTTTCGTTTGAAAAAACCCTAATTTTGCGATTAACTTTGGAACCTATACTAAATTAAGTGGATTAAGCATGAAAAAATACCCTGAACCCAGTTATACCATTGGCATTGAAGAAGAATACATGTTGGTGGATGTCGTAACGCGCAACCTGCATGTAGATCCTGATCCGGGTCTGATGGAAGCTTGCCAAAGAGATTTGGGTGATCAGGTTAAGCCTGAATTTTTACGCCCACAAATGGAGGTTGGCACCAAGGTTTGTACTGACATTAAAGATGCGCGGCGTCAGCTATCTGCTTTGCGCAAATGTGTGATTGACCATGCGAAAAAGTATGAATTGGCACCGATTGCTGCTTCGACCCACCCTTTTGCTGAGTGGAATGACCAATTGGTGACAGATCATGAAAGGTATTTAATGATTTTGCGTCTGTTGCGTGCACAAGCAACACGTTTGCTGGCTAACAGTATGCATGTTCATGTCGGGATTGAAGATAAAAATTTGCGTATTGAATTGATGAACCAGGTACGCTGCATGCTGCCCTTTGTTATGGCACTTACAACATCTTCCCCTTTCTGGCGGGGGATTGATACCGGTTTACAGAGTTTTCGATTGGGAATCTGGGGGGCATTCCCACGTACCGGCATGCCTGGTCATTTTGAAAGCTGGGATCAATTTGAAGACTATGTTGCGACTCTGCAAGAAGCAGGTGTAGTAAAGGATGGAACAGAAATTTGGTGGGATATTCGTCCACATGTGAAATTTCCGACATTGGAAATGCGTTTGTGTGATATTTGCCCGGACATTGATGACAGCATGGCTGTGGCAGCTTTGTATATTTGTTTTATTAGGATGCTATACCATATGCCTTCAGCCAAGCGGGAAAAACTGGATTTGTCCCAAATGCTGATTAGTGAAAATCGTTGGCGCGGTCAGCGCTATGGCATTGATGGCAAGTATATCAGTTTCGGTGAGCGCAAGCAGGTGGAATACCGGAAACGCATTGTTGAGCTATTGGATGAATTGCAGGAACATGCCCAGGCTTTGAACTGTGTAGAGGAATTAAACCATGTTCATACGATTTTGAAACGCGGAACATCAGCTCATATTCAGCGCGATATCTATAAAAAAGCACGCGAAAACGGGGCGGATAATCAAAAAGCCATGATCAAAATGGTCGATTACTTGATTGAAACGACCGCCAGTGGTTTGGACGCAGCTGAAGAAAAATCCGTCAAAGTTGCTTCTGCTTAAGATCTGAGAGCAAAGAAAACTTGATTCTTTTAGCATAGATGGCCTATAAAAACATTCCTATCCATTTAGGGGGGCGGTTAGCTCAGTTGGTTAGAGCGCCACGTTGACATCGTGGAGGTCGTTAGTTCGAATCTAATACCGCCCACCATCTTGTTAAGCTTTAAAAGTAAACTGTGTTAGGATGGCTGAAGGATTGTATATGGCCAATGTTTTAGACCCGCCACTGATTGAAGGTGACATCCCTCTATTTAAGATTGCTTTGCCTGATTTGCAGACCGGACCAATCATCGCAGCCTCGCCTCATAGTGGGCAGGCTTTTCCTTCCAGTTTACAGCCCTTACTGGCGGTTTCTGAATCTGATATTCGCCAACAGATGGAAGATATATACGTAGATCAGCTTTTTGAAAGCATGCAAGATTTGGAAATTCCTTTTATTACATCCAATATCACACGCGCTTATGTGGATTTAAACCGCGCGTCAGATGAGTTAGACCCGGAAATAATTACGGGGGAACTGCCCTCTAACACAAATACTCAAAGTACACGGGTTCAGGCCGGGCATGGTGTTATTCCACGTCGATTGAATAATGGAAAGAATATATATAAAAATCAGCTACCGGTTGAGGCAGTGATTCAACGTATCGAAAACTGTCATAGACCCTATCATGCAGCAGTGACAGAGCTGATTCATCGCACGCAGAAACGATTTGGAAAATGTATTTTGATAGATTGTCATTCCATGGCTTCTTGTTATAGCGATGTAGAAATTTCTGCTGATATTGTGCTGGGAGATAATTTTGGCACTTCTTGTGATTTGGCTACGATACAAACTCTATTCCAGCTATTTGAAGAAGCCGGATTTAAGGTAGCCCGCAATGAGCCGTTTGCCGGTGGATACACAACCCAGCATTATGCAAACCCCGAAAAAGGGGTGCAAGTTCTTCAGATTGAAATCAATCGCCGATTATATATAGAAGGAGAAACTTTGCATAAGAGCGAGCAATTTTCAAAGCTTCAAACCCAAATAAAGCAGATTTTACAACAGCTAACAACAATCCTTTAGCGTTGGTGCATCATATCATTATAAGCTTTGTTGAGTCGATCAGATTGTGGTGAGGTTAATACAATTGACGGAACAAAAGCATCTTTGTCGCCGTCATAACGAGGGATCATACGGATTATACCAGCTCGTGTCGCTGATAGCCTTTCGTGAGTTTCGCGCGCTTCTTCAACAAGCATGTCCTCTCTGCTTTCCAGAATTTCATAAATGCCTGGATCCAGACTTAACAATTCAGGTGGTAAATTATTTTTTTGTCGAAATTGCTCAATTCTTGAAAATCGACTGATGAGAGCCACAAGTTTCTGAAGTCTAGGAAGAATTTCGGCAGTAAGGATATTTCTATTTTCGTCTGATATACCAAAGTTATTCAGCAGGCCACCCTCGCACCGCAGGGGATGCGGAAAAGTTTCATGAGTGAAATAAATAATAAAATTTAAAATAGCCTGTTTTTGTTCGGGGGAGAGCACAGCTGCTGACTCATCGTCCTTATTGGCATCAGAAATAGCCTTCACACACATTTGCGACATGGTATTCAGGCGTCTCAGGCTTTCATTACGTTTTTTAGGAGAAAACAAGTTTGCAAGATGTTCCCGCTGTACTTGCACTTTCATGTTTGCGCCACTGCGGGGGGTATGTTCATCTGTATAGGTAATATGGTCGCCTAAGATCCATCTAAGGGCTTCAACAGATGCCACAACCGAAACTTCATGGTAAACATGGCATTGTAGAAGAACTTTTTTAGAGAATGGACGCGTTTCTCTCATGCAAAAACCTTACCCTGTTTTCTTCTTTTATTACCCCAAAGATCACAGAAATATTATTGTATGTCAAGCATTTGTGTATTTGCATACCATATGCTGAGAACTCATTCGTAAAAAATAGTGTGGCGAGATCGCGCCATAGCTTTGTTGTTTTATGAGTATGGGTGATAAATCCCTCTAAAAAAGCTTCGACGGGGTGACGCTTTTTGTTATTGTACAGTCCCGTCGGGCTTTTACCGGGGGGCTTCGTTAACTTTTCCCTAACGAAAATCTTGATAAAATAGGGTGTTATGAAAAAAGTCAGGAATATCACAATATTAGCAATATGCCTTTTGGTGTTTGGCTTTTTGCCGGCACAGGCACAGGATATACCTCTTGCTGACACATCTCTTTGCCAGGCCGAAATTGACCAGGTTGAAAAAGGATCACGCATTCCCGCACAAATGCTGAAAGCAATTTCCATGGTGGAATCTGGCCGTTGGGATAAAAAGGCCAAGCGCATTGTGCCTTGGCCGTGGACAGTAATGGCCCGTGGCGAAGGCAAGTTTTTTGAAAACCGTCATCAGGCTATCAACTATGTCAAAGGCTTGCTGATGGCTGGGATCAGAAATATTGATATCGGCTGTATGCAAATTAACTGGCAGTATCATGGAGATAAATTTCCATCTATTGAGTCCATGTTTGAACCACAATACAATGTGCGCTATGCCGCAAAATTCCTGATAGATTTGAAGGAAACGCACAGATCCTGGACTCAGGCCATTGCCCATTACCATTCCAGCACAACCAAGTTTAACCGCCCTTATAAAAAACGGGTATTTGATAGCTGGTCAACTGCGCGAAAACAAGCTTATGAAGATCGCCGCCGACAGGTTTTGGCCAATTACCTTAAGCGCAAGCAAGAGCGCGCCCAAGTCACCAGTAGCGTGAATTAAAAACTTATTCCACCTCAAGGGTTTCTTCCAGCGGCATTTCGACGTAGCCTTCTTCCAGCAGACGTTCTTCCAGCAGCCATTCAGGCATCGCTGCAGCAGGGGGGTGTATCCCTCCGTTGCCGGGGTCTACGAGTTTTTTGAATTTAGGGTGGTTGAAGAAGAAAGGTGTGTCACAGTAGATAGATCTTTGTGTCCACCCCTGATACAGCACAAGCTGCTTACCAAATGGAATATTCAACAAGTCAGCTGCTGACCATAGTGAGCCGGTTTCCCAGTTTCGGGTAACATTAGCAGCAAATGGGTTCCAGCTGTTGGAAACACCTTCCTGCCTGCTTGATCCCATTTTCATATACTGAATATCTCCGATCATTTGCTGGAAACGTTCAGCAGTTTTGGTGTTGGTCAGCGTGAAGACAATTTTGGCAGCGGTGGTTCCAAACAGAGTTTCTGTTGCCTCATTTCCGTAGGTTTCCTGAATTTGCCCCATATCCTGGGCGATCATCATATAACTTACTTTCTGGCCTCGACCTACCGCCGGTCCATCCAATAGGGCGCGTAGTTTGGGCATTTGCGGAAACTCATCCAGAACAAACAGCACAGGATACGGTCCAATTTTTGTACCATCTTGCTTGATATAGTTTGGTTTGTGGGCAATCAGCCAGGCAGAGAGCAGTTCAACAAATAGCCCGGTAATGACACTTAGCGCCTTGGCGTCTTCCTGGTTCACCACCAGATAAATCGTTACGGGCATCAATTTGCCGGTGGCTGGATTCATCATGCCGCGTACATCCTCAAAGCGGAAATCAGATTTGCAGGTTCTGGCACGTACGGCGGAATTTTTAAAGATGGTCAAACCTGCATCCATGGTAGAAAGAATCGATCCACGTTCCTTATCCGGTGTATTGGCTAGCTGGGTAAGCTCCAGAATGGCGCGTGGGTCATAGTTGTATTTCCGGGCTTCTCTTACGGCGTCCATCATAAAATTACGTACCGGATCAGCAAACAGGGCAGCATTCGGATCTTCTTCCCGAAGGCGATCAATTTCATCACTGGCTTTTAATAAAGCTTCGGTAATCCAGTCCAGCAGCATAGGCAAACTGGCTTCCTCACCGTACCACTTTTCTGGAATTTGGTCATAGTTTCCGGCTTCTACCTTACAGGCAATGTGGTGAATGAACCCGGTCAGTGCAGCCCGCCCTTTATTGGTCCAGTGCGGGTCAGCATCTCCTTTCGGGTCTTGAATCGCCACATTTACAAGGCGGTCAATGTACAAGTCTCTCTGTGGTCCGCGTGCTGGCATGGATTTGGGTGAAATCGGGTTCCAGCGTGGATAAAAAACACCTTTCTCTGGCTTGTCTTCGGCGGCCCATTCCAGCCGGAAACATAAACTGTGCTGAGAGCGATAGCCACTGGTCATATCACAAATTTCCGGCTTCACGTCATTGACGATCATGGAAATATCATTGGTTTCAAAAATGGTGGGGACCACCACCCCGGTTGTTTTACCAGTTCCAGGCGGTGCAATACATAAAACCGAAAGCGTTTCTTTCAGTTTTAAAAGTTTATTTTTGTATTTCATGCCATTCCACATGCCCAAGACCATGATCCAGCCTTCAAACAGTCCCATTTTCTCTACATCTCGGTCATAGGCGGGACGGCCCCCGGTCAGGTCGCGCGGGTTGTTGTCATAGGGGTTCTTTTGCACCCCGGCCAGGGTTACAAACATAAAAACAACAAAGGGCATCAGGGCGATAAAGGTATTGGGACCCACGGTATAAAAGGACGTATAAAACCATTCCCAATAGGCCCCGGTCCAATAATCTAATTTTGGAAAAAGGGTGATGAAATATTCTGAAGCGGCGCTTATTGCCTGTTTTGAAAAGCCGAAACCAACGAAATAGGCGATCGGCAGCGCCAATAGCATGGCGACCAGCATAGCCCCCAGCCCGACAAGAATGGACATGGCGATCCATTCCATATACAGGACATTATCAGGCTTTCCTTCTCCGCGGTTTTTAGCGACAAAGCGTTGGGTAAGTGACATAAAACTAACGTTAACGTCTTGTTAATAAAACAATATAATTTTAGCACAGATTTTAATAAAAATCTTTTAAAACATGCCTTTTTATCAGTTTTTGCCTATAAAATCAGGCGTGGCCGGTTTTTCTTGCCTCATCCGAGATGATTTCCTTAATCATGCCGGGTAGCTCAACGCCTGTAACGATCCGGTCACCTGATGTGCGATCAATCTGAATGACCCTGCCAAAAGAGCTAGAGATGATGTCAATGGCGGCTTTAGGGTCAATATTTTCACCAGTTTGGGTCAAATTCTGCCAAAATGCGCGCAGAGCCATCTCTGGAGATTCCGCGTGGATAGTGGCCATAAAGTTGGAATGGCCCGTAGTCATCAAGCGGTAAATACTCTTGGAATTTGAAATTGAAATCTCTCCACAAATAATGGCATCGGGCGTTAATCGTACAACAGAATCCAGAATTTGGGGGTAGTCAACCTTGTTGGCAGCATCAGTCCGAGAAACCACCAAATGTACCCGATTTACGTGGTTGGGCAGTAAGACTTCCCGTACATCTTCAACTGTAATGATACGCCGATCCGGGGGAATAAAATCCACCAAAGCATTTAAAAAAGTGGTTTTCCCGGTTGCAGTCGCGCCGGAAATCAAAACAGCTTCGCCATGTTCCATCGCCCCGACCAGATCTTCGTACGGAGTGTCAGAATACCGTTTTTGTACCATACCCTGCTTTTCGGTTTTCTTCAGGCCCTGGCCAGGTTCCAGGCGGTAATCCTCCAGCTTGAATTTTTTGTCCTTTTTAAAAAGCCGCACACAAAAACACATGCCTTCTGTGTCATCAATTTCATAGCGCACATTGGGTCCCACGACTGCTTGAAAGCGGTGTCCACCAGGCAGGGTAGCTGCCAGGATCGGTAAGACATCCTTATCAAACTTTTGTTCAGTCAGGTTCGCAATGAAGCGGCAGGTTGCCACTGTAAATTTGTACCTAATTTCCGGGTCAGGTTCGGCTATCCAGCCTTGCGATGTTTTTAGCCATATTTCACCTTCACGGTTGGCGGCCAGCTCTTCCACATCCTCGCGGTCAAAATATTTAGCAATGGGGCGCAAGGCGCGGTGTAAAAGCTCGTTTGTATTGGACATACATAAAATGTATTGCGGATTACGTAAAATTACAAGTAGACAAAAGGATCATGGCCTGCCTGTTTAAAAGCGATTGACATTGGGAGGAGGAAGTCCTGCCTGGGCGGCTCTCTCATCATCTGTCAAAGGCTCCTGGCCCTCAATCACAAATTGGGAACCTGGACTGGGTTGTGCATCCAGGTCTGCATTGCCAGATGTGACGCTAGACCTTTGGCCAGGCTGCTGGGAAACACCAGCAGGTGGAAGAGCCGCTTGTCCCCCTCCAGCTTGACGCAGAGCTGCCTGTCGTTCAATTTCAAGCTGGGCAGAGGTAATAAGCGTAGGACGGGCAAAATAAATATCTTCTGTGGGCAAAACATAAAATCTTGTCCCGCCCGGAACTGTAATAACGGGTTGGATATTTAGATTACTACGGACAAGATCTTCAGTGACTCGACCAAGACCTTCCCCGACATCTTGCACGGCCTCGCCTTCAGGGTCATTAACAGAAATAGTAGAGGCATTACCATCAGCATCGGTAATGGTTGTGACATTTTCAGGTGCTGTTAAGTAAGTGGAGGTAGCTTGTATCAAGCTCACCAGTAATGGCCCGCCGTATCGATCCCAGAAACGCGTATCAACATCTCCGATTAAACCAAGACGGCCCATGGGGTCTGCTCCAGGCGCTGAAATCGCAATTCCAATTCCGTCTGGGCGAATAATTCTGTTCCAGGTTACCTGTAGACGGGTGGTGCCTGCACCCAAAGCACCGTAGCTCCCAATAATACGGGATCCGGAAGGAACCAGCACATAGCGGTTGTCCGCCCCATAAACATGACGTTCTACAATACCAACAATCCGACCACCGGGAATTTGGGAATTAATTGTATTTTCCAGCACAGCCGGGATATAGCGGTCTGCGGTAATGAGCATAGACCGGTCAATTGGCAAAGACGTGACAGTGGGCGGGAAACCGATAGCCGCATAATCTTGGTCAACATCCTTTTTGATGCGAGGGTTTAAAACATCCGGGTCCTGTGCGACCAGCGCGGTACCACTTTTCCGTTGGCGGGAAATTTCCAAAGCATTCAGTATTTCAAATGAAGGAGAATCTACAATTTGCTGAAGGGGCTGCTGCGGAGGAGGCTGCGCGACAACAGGAGGAGGTGTTTGCAGAGATTGCGCCGAGATCTGCACAAAGGCAGGGCTTTCGGGGGCATTGGAAAAAACTCCCAGTTCTGCTTCCAAAGTCTGGTCCAAGTCTTGAGTTGGCTTAAATGTAACTGAAACCGTGCAGGTATCTGTGGGGGGTAAAGCTTCTTCCTCCAGGCAGGTGCCACTTAAGACAAATTCAGGGATGCCGGGAATAAGACGGATTTCTTTTAATTCTAGCAGCTCTTCTCCACGATTTGCGATCACCAGGGTACGCCTGGATTGATTGCCGAACAAGGTACCAGGAATCCGCACAGCAGTTGGTTGAATCTGGACTTGCGCTGGGCGTAACGGGGCGGGTACCTCCGCGGGTTCGGTAGGTTCTGGCTCAGGCTCTTCAAATGTGATAACCGGTTCTTCTTCTATAGGGATATCGCTAAAATCAATTATGTCAGAATCCCCGATAATGACATCATCCTGTTGCTGCTGCTGCGGTTCTTGAGGGCATCCCGTCAGCAGGATCAACAGGCAGAAAAGAGATAAAAATTTTACAAATCTATTCATATACAAGTCAGGCTTTTTTTATAAACCTCATGGTTCGACAGGCTCACCATGAGGATTTTTAATTTTTCCTCATCCTGAGCTTGTCGAAGGATGAGGTTTGGTTGTTTTTAGATAATTTTTTAAGTCGGTTATATTTCCTAGTGATTAATGCTGCTTTCTTTTCACGTCGCCACCCTTTAATTTGTTTTTCTGCAGAAATTGCATCTTCTATTCTTGGAAACTCTTCATAAAACACCAGTTTTACAGGCCTTCTATGAAGGGTCCAGCCACCATACTTTCCTGCATTGTGTTCCGTAATCCTTTGTTCAAGTGATGTTCGTGTTGTGCCTGTGTAATATTTGCCGTCTGCACATTCGAGAATATATACGTAAGCGCCCATGACCATTTATCTGAACAATTTTTACCGAATCAAGTAAGTATAAAAGATTTTTGGGACGAACCCTAAGACAGAATCGCAAGCAGACAAAAGTTGCTCACATATTAATGAGAGAGGGATGTGAATATCCAAAAATTACCAGTATCGGCAATGGCTGTTACCGGCTGTAAGTGCTCCAGCGCGTGTGATGTAGAGTAAAAAGATGTCTCGGGCGCTATCCCCGTTACTGTCACAGGATTCAGATTCATTCAGCGCAAACCGACCCGTTAGGCCAAGGGGGCCAGCAGATCCATCCGGGTTATTATCCCCTCCTGTAAAAGCCATAACTTTGTTGGCAAAGTTGGTGTCATTGAGTGTGGACATTCTAATACTGATGCTGATCGCGCTATCATCGCGCAGGTACTTCCATCCTGCTCCTCGATCTGCCTGTGTTGTTTCAAGCCCCCCAATAGGTTTGGGAAAAAACCATTCTGCCCCAAATAAGGGATTGTCATTATTCCCCGGGCAAATAAGGTCGGCAGCATCTGCCTCTGCAGATAGGGCATTGGTGATTGTGGCCGTGGTGTTGGATTCAGGAAAACCAATAAAACGGCTGGCGGATGCGTCGCTGCGCCGAAAGCCATAACTGGCCGGGCAGTCTCGAATGACATTGGCCACATATTGAGCCTGGGAATAAAGTTCCTGGCGGGCGCGGTCAATGTCGGCCAGATCTCCTCCAGATTGAGTACCCACGGCAATCGCTCCGGTAATGGCAGCAATCAGGACGATCGCAAGAAGGATATATGCGATCGCCCCGAAGCCACTATTAGATCTGGATAAAGGTTGTTTCATGAAACCTTAGGAGGATCCAAGAACCTTGATGTAGTAGTAAAGGTCGTTACCTGTATCAGCCAAACAACCTTCGTTGCGTGCAACAAGCGTTCCAGAGCTGTCTGCAATTAAGAACTGAGTTGCAACACCTGTGATCGTCATGTCGGAAGAATCCGGCGTACCGGCAGATAATACCACGTCAGTTCCACCAGCATCCACACAAGTTGCTGATCCAGTACCTGGGTTGTCTCCGCCAGCTCCTGTCGGTGTATTAGTCGCACAGTCTTGTCTAATTCCGCCAGCATCAGCGAAAGTTGCTACGTTTGCTGGGTTAGGTGACGCCCCCCAAAGGATGGAGTTGATCTGGGCACATTCCCCTCTGGCAGATGGATTGTCCCATGGAAGATAGGCAAATCCACGGATACCAGAACCTGTGTTTTCAACCAGAAGCTTCCATCTGGAAGGACCAGCACCAGTCGAAAGAGTGGAATCTCTAAAGGTAGAGGTAGAGGCTGCCGTTGGAACAGCTTCCAGCGTTCCTGTTGAACTGTTTGCCAGGAAGTCCCCCATGGCATCTGCTGCGTCAGCTGGTGTTGTTGTGTCATACGATCCGCCCAGGGCGCGCCATCTTACGTCAGCGTTTCCAAGCGCAATACCTTGCTGGATCAGGGTAGATGCCTGAATACGCGCTTGCTCACGGTCTGCACTTCCCCCACTGTCTTGGGTTGATACTGCAATCGCCGCAACGATCGCTGCAATCAACACAACAGCCAGAAGGATCAAACCGATCGCAAAACCTGACTGTGAATTGGATTTTAATTGATGAGTTTTCATTTGAGCTAGTCTCCTCTCTATAGTAAACATTAGATTAATAACATATTAACAAAAAGTTATCAATTTAGCAACAAATATTACAAAATTGACAGGGATTTATTTCACCTGACATTAACTAAATCTTAACTATTTCGCGGGGTAGGGCAAATAAATAATACAATATCTTGTACAATTGTGTGGATGAGTCAGACAGATGACACATGGGGTCAGTGAAGCTTGAGAATGGGCTTTATCCGCCGACCAGAGTTGATTTTTTGCGAGTGGCTTTGAGTTCAGCTTTGTAGGCCTCGCGCCCACAGCCATCACCAGCACAAAAGTAGTCGAAAGACCAGCGTGCATCGGGGATTGAGGTCATAATGTCATAAATAGCAATCATGAAGGTGTAATATTCAGATACATCCTCGATAGTGATGGTAACACCATTCCCCCCCCGGCCACGTCGACCTCCTGTCGTTTTAATTGTAGCACTGGGGTGTAGTTTGGAAAGATCATCCACGACTTTTTGGTATTCAGCGCTAGAAACATCTTGATCATTGACAACCAGCTTGGCAGGGCGTGCGCCGGAAACCAGGTTGATTTTGGTACGATCATCCGCCTTGTTTTTAGCTTCAATTGCAGCTCCAATCACCAGAAATACACCAATTGCCCAAATTAAAAGGGCAACGCCGGTTGCCTTTGCTGCACCTAATGAATCAAAAAATCCCATAACGTATCTTCCTAAAAGCCTTTATTTAATTCTATCTACGCCGACGTCTGTTATCCAGTCTGATTTTCTCTGGTTCGCCTTTGCGCACAACAATTAAGTTACGCTCTTCATCTTTATCCGGTGTCGTGCCCCGGCCAAATTTTTCAATAATATCGCTGGTGGCCCAACCGGGAAGCTCGACTTCCCATGCCACTTTTTTACCTGACATCTCATAATAGTTAACAAACCCGTCATATTCAATGGCCGTAGAAATAAGAGCCTGTAGCTGGCGGAGATCTTCAATAACCGGTTGCTTGGAATAAAAGTCATTAATTTGTTTCGCGGCAGATGTGACGGAAGACTCTGTTTCCCGCTTGATACTTTGAGCTTCTGCGTCAACATCCTCACCAATGCTGGCAATCGCCAGCCAGGCCAGTGCTGCAACCAGGGTAAATACAGATCCCAACATAATGGCTGTACGGGCCATTTTAACCGCCCGATTTAACATACCTAAATTATAGCCTTCCCACGGTAGCGCTGCGGTGTCAGTCGCAGAATAAGTGGGGACATC
>JANQSM010000057.1 GCA_028284025.1 Alphaproteobacteria bacterium
TACGGCGCACTGTTCAGGTGCTCGCCCGGCGTACCAAAAATAATGCTGTGTTGATCGGAGAACCCGGGGTCGGAAAGACTGCCATTGTTGAAGGTTTGGCTTTGCGCATCGTTAATGGGGATGTGCCAGAGTCTTTGAAAGGTACCAAACTGATGGCACTGGATTTAGGTGCTTTGATTGCTGGAGCTGAATTCCGGGGTGAATTTGAAGACCGCTTGAAGGGGGTTCTACAAGAAATTCAGGCTGAAGCTGGTCAAATTATTCTGTTTATTGATGAAATGCACACCCTGGTTGGGGCTGGGAAGGCAGAAGGGTCTATGGATGCTTCTAATATGTTAAAGCCAGCTTTAGCCCGAGGAGAATTACATTGTATCGGGGCAACTACTATTGATGAATACAGAAAATATATTGAAAAAGACCCTGCGCTAGCCCGCCGGTTCCAACCTGTTTTTGTAAGTGAACCATCAGTTGAAGAAACTATATCTATCCTACGGGGATTAAAGGAAAAATACGAAGTTCATCATGGGGTGCGTATCACGGATAGCGCCATTGTATCGGCGGCTACTCTTTCAAACCGGTATATCACAGACCGCTTTTTACCGGATAAGGCAATTGACCTGATTGATGAGGCTTCTGCCCGGTTACGTATGCAGGTGGATTCCAAGCCGGATGAGCTTGATGAGCTGGATCGCAAAATCATTCAGATGAAGATTGAACGCGAAGCCTTAAAAAATGAAACTGATAAGGCCACCAAAGATCGCCTGCAAAAGCTGGAAAAAGAATTGGAAGTTCTGGAAGGCCAGTCTGAAGAAAAAACCAAGAAATGGCAGCAGGATAAAAAACGTTTAAACAAGGCGCAGGAATTGAAAGAACAGCTGGATAATGCCCGCCACGCGCTGGAAATTGCCCAAAGAAATGGTGATTTGGAAAAAGCTGGAGAAATTGCCTATAGCTTTATTCCGGCGTTAGAAAAGGAAATTGAGAAGGCTGAGGCTTCTCAAGATACTGCAGCGACTATGCAAGAGGAGGTTAAATCCCAGGACATTGCCGCCGTTGTATCTCGCTGGACAGGTATTCCAGTTGATAAAATGCTGGAAGCAGAGCGTGAAAAACTGCTGCATATGGAAGATGCATTGCATGGACGTGTGGTTGGGCAGGATGAAGCAATTTCTGCTATTTCAAATGCTATTCGCCGAGCGCGCGCGGGATTACAGGATCCAAACCGTCCAATGGGGTCTTTTATTTTTCTTGGACCCACCGGAGTTGGAAAGACTGAACTAACCAAGGCATTGGCAGAGTTTTTGTTTGATGATGAAACCGCTATGGTTCGCCTGGATATGTCAGAATATATGGAGAAGCATTCCGTGGCGCGTTTGATTGGAGCGCCTCCAGGGTATGTAGGGTATGAATCTGGTGGGGCATTGACCGAGGCTGTACGTCGCCGCCCGTATCAGGTTGTTTTGTTTGATGAGATTGAAAAAGCCCATTTAGATGTGTTCAATGTTCTTTTGCAGGTGCTGGATGATGGTCGCTTGACTGACGGGCAAGGCCGCACGGTGGACTTTAAAAACACACTCATTATCATGACATCTAATTTAGGGGCAGAGCATCTGGTGAACTTAAAGCCGGACCAAGATGTTGAGGAAGTGCGTGGCAAGGTTATGGATGCCATGCGTAATACATTCCGACCTGAATTTTTAAACCGTATTGACGATATTTTGCTGTTCCAGCGCCTGTCGCGGGAGCAGATGGATCATATTGTTGGGATTCAGCTTCATCGTTTGGAAAGCTTGCTTGAAGATCAAAATATCGCCATCGAACTTTCCAAAGAAGCTGCTACCTGGTTAGCGGATAAGGGGTATGACCCAGCCTATGGTGCGCGCCCATTGAAACGGGTCGTGCAACAAAACATCCAGAATCCACTGGCTGAAATGATCCTAAGAAATGAAGTGAAAGAGGGTCAGACTGTTAAGGTAGGTGTTAAAAGTGGGAAACTGGTGCTAACCGCTACGGCAAAAGCTGCCAAGAAAGCCGCTGCTTAATCTTAATATTTATCTATTGCTGTCTATTTCTGTGCAAAGATCGCGTTATCTTCGATGTGTCTGGCGATTTGACGGTTTACCTGACCAATGCGCTCTTTAAAGGCCGCTAACTGTTTGCCTTCCAGCTTTTTGCCGTTTGGCAGTTTAACGGTCATCGGATTTACTTTGCGTCCGGCTTTGATGACTTCATAGTGCAGGTGAGGGCCTGTGGATAAACCAGTACTTCCAACGTAGCCAATAATTTCTCCCTGTTTCACACGGCTTCCACTGTTTTTACCCTTGCGGTATTTGCTTAGGTGGGCATAGGCCGTAGAATAGGTATTGCTGTGGCGGATTTCAACATAATGTCCGTATCCACCGTTGCGACCCCGCCGCACGATCACACCGTCTCCTGCCGCTCGAATTGGAGTACCGGTAGGAGCAGCGAAATCTACACCAGTATGCATACGGTTATATCCCAAGATCGGGTGTTTGCGCTTGCCAAAGTTGGAAGAAACACGTCCATATTTCAATGGTGTGCGAAGAAGGGCCTTCCGTACGCTCTGACCATCAGGATTATAGTAATCTGTAAAACCACCATCTTCCGGCTGGAAACTGAAAATTGTCAGTTCTTCGCCATCACGAACGGTCAACGTGGCTTTTAGAATGTTACCAGTACGTACAATCTTGCCGTCTTCACTCAAGAATTTTTCATAGAAAACCTTAAAGCTGTCGCCTTTCTGAATTTCACGCTGGAAGTCAACGTCATATGAAAAAGCATCTACCAGTTCAAAAATAATAGATTTTGGCAGATTAATTTTTTTGGCTGAATCCAGCAGGCTGAAATCAATTACAGCGTCTTTATAGTCAACCATGCGCTCTAGCGGCTTTTCATGGACGAAAGATTTAAAAGCACCAGTTTCATCAAGGCTGACAACAATGTCTCGTTCTACATTCTCAAAAATGCGGAAACCGGTAAATTTTGTTGTATTTGAAGCCAGTTTAGGAGAGGGTGTGTCTTTAAACACGGCATCCTGAACTGGGTCAAATTGAATCTCAATTTCCTGACCCACCAGTAATTGACGTGGATTAAATACACCTTTCAAGCTGCTCATGGCTTGTACTGCGTCTTCCCCTACAACACCATGTCGTTCTAAAATCTTGCCAAGCGTATCGCCGGAACGCACCTTAATGCGCTTAAAGATTGGTCCAATAGAAGAAGGCTCAGGACTTTTCCTTGCTATTATGCTTCTTGCCACACGTGCGGGCTTCATAGGTGGAACTAAAAGATCAGCCGTTTGCATAACCTGAGACCGGATATCCGGCATGGTAGAGGCATTGGCAACAGCAATGTGGAGGTTTTGTTGCGGGGCAAGAAGGCCCAATAGAATCATAAACTTAATCATGTTAGCAGCCATTAAGGTTCGACGATGTTCGTAAGAGACCTTCTGTTCTACTTTAGTGTTAAAGGTTTTGCAATAGTGAATAAATTCACTTGCAACCGAAGCCGAAACTTCTTTGATACTCTCCCACAGGAAAACGCTGAGAATGGCAGAAAACTCATGAATAAGTCTGGCTGTATATTTTGTTAAGCTCCACGCGTCTTTCGCGATGCGATTGATTACAGGACGCGCTTTCTTAACAGCACGCTGTAAAGCCATAGAAAATTTTTCGCGGGAAGTCCTCATAGCTTCATGAACGTTGTGAGTGTTATTTGCAGGCATTAATCTTTACTCCTAAAGCTTCTACCCCGCTCTGGAATAAATATCGTTTTTTATAAACTTCAACTATACCACAGCTTTATAAAATTTTACAGCAGAACGATTAATTTACTGTAAGTATAACTGCAAGTTATTAATTAAAAATTAACCATGACAAGTGGAAAACTTTCTGTCAATCCTAAATACAATTTATTGTATGTGTTTTAATAACAGGCCGCAAGATGTGGTATAATATAATTATAATTCGACATCATCAAAAATTATTTTCTGCTGCTTTTTCTTCGTAAAAAAGGGGGATAATGTATCCGGCATTATAGGTATTATTAAGGGTTAATCAAGATTTCTGCCCTATCCTGAAATTGTAATTTTATTACATGTTTGAGGTAGGCGGGATATAATGTACAAAATAAATTTTGCCCTTGTCATTTCTGGTATTCTTTTCAAGCTCATTGGTTTTTTGACCAAGATTCTTTGGAAACTTGGCTTTGTTCCGGTTAAGTATGCATTGTCTTTGTCCTGGGCAATTTTCTACATTTTGTTAAATATGCTAACTTTCGGATTGATTTTTGCAGGCCGCAAGAAAAATCAGTGGGAGATGCTCCAGGCACAAACCAAGGCTGAGCGCTTTTTAGAGCAGCAAAGCCAAACCTATCAAAATAGAATGGGAAAGCATCCCACTGCCGCTCTTAGCAGCCATCGGGCAGATATAGTACGCCATGGGCGCAAGGTATCTGAACAGATTTTTACGCGCAATACTGCGCAAATTCAAAAGCCTGAATACGTCTTTATTGGTAAAAAGTGCTTTGTAAAACGATCCAAGCCTGTCAGCCCGAAACCTTCTCTAAGCCCACATTCTGCGTATCAACGTACCCGTCAGGCAGCAGCTTTCCATGCCAATTTCCCAGTGCAGTGGGCAGGCGGCGAAGCCAAATAATTTCTCTTTTTCATCCTAAGCTTGTTATAATATTATTGCTTTTAATGTAATTTATTGTTAATATTATATTAATGGCATCTTGCGACTCACATATAAAAAGGGGGCGCTTTTTTATTATCATAATGGTTTTTCCAATTTTTTGAGGCTTTGAAAAGTTTCTTCCCCGTCTGGGCCGTAGTAATGGGTAGGTATGGATTAGCTACGGCCCAGTTTAATTTTGACAGGCACATGTCATGAAAGAAAAAAGAAGAAAACAAAAACGCAAAGAGGAAAAAAGACTGGCCAGCTTTTCTGGCAAGTCTCCGCCTGTGCTTTCTGAACGGGCCTCAACGGACAGTTCAAAAAGAGAGAAAGCGCAAAAATCAAATCCAAAAATTAAGCGAAACAAGCTTCAATGGGTGGCTGCTTTGGCTTTGTCACTCCCTGTCTATATGTTTGCTACCCAGAGCATGAAAGCGCGTTTGCATAAATGGGGGCTTTATCTTACGCCTTTTCATAAAAAACTTACGCACCTTAACAAGAATTTAGCTGATCAAAAGCGGCCCGGGCAGTATTGCCAGGATCCTGCAAAAGTCGAAGCATTAAGAGAAAGCAGGGAAGCTGCTGTAAGAGAACGCCAGGCAGCATACCGTGCGTTGTACGGTTTGCAGGATGAATTTAAATTTGATGACGGGAGAATGTACGGGGATCGAGCAGAAATAACGGCCACTCCTTCTTTGAATATGCGGGAGGATGATGCTTTTACAAAGCAACAGGATATCACCAAAATGCAGGATCAAATTCGTTTGGATATTGATGGTCACCCGGTTGATTCTTTTGCCGGTCGTGCTCTTTCATATGTTGCGCGCCGGGCAGGTCATGACCCAGCTACTCATGCCCATACCATAAATCTTCGGATTGCTAGAGCGATGCAGGCTGCGCGCGCCGCGTAATACACAGTGCGCGTAAATCCTGGTTGCAATCCTTTTCTCCTTAACTACACTTAACACAAGCAAAGAAAGGATTTTATATGGCAAAAGCCTCGGCAGAAGAACTCTCCTCAATTGATCAGGAACTTCATCAGGATGATGATTTGTTGGAGTCTGTAATGGCGGCATGCGCTTTGGTTGCTTTTGCTGATGATAATCTGGCCGCTAAGGAGAAAGAAAAAGTCGCTACCATTTTTCAGGCTAATAGCCATCTAAGGGTTTTAAATAAGGAAGATGTAAAAAATAAGCTTGCTGAATATATTCAGGCTTTTAAACAGGATAAAGCAATTGGGGAAGCCAAGGCCTGGGAAGCAATTCGCCTGGTTTCTTTAGATAGAATCAAATCTACTATTATGGTGCGGGCCTGTTTCTCAATGATTGCTGCGGATGGCAAAATTACTGAAGATGAGAAAGCCGCCCTGAAAAAAGTTTGCCAGGCAGTAGAATACGACTATCACACTTTTGGTTTGTAAACTTCTTTCATACAACCGCACCGCTGTTAATAAGTTACATTTTTACAACAATTTTGTTTGCATATTTATCACACCCTTTGTAAGGTAGGGCTAATTCATTTGAAGTTACTATAGGAAAATTGATGAACGCCTTACAACAAGCCGTTTCTGAGCATCTTCAGAACTATTTTGATCAGTTAGATGGATGCCGTCCGGCCCATAATTTACACAAAACCATTGTAGAGCTTATTGAAAAGCCATTGATTGAGGAATGCCTTGATCAAACCAATGGCAATATTAAAAAGGCGTCCGAAATTCTGGGCATTAATCGCAATACCTTACGCAAGAAAATGCACGCTTTAAGCATTGAACCGGATGCAAAAAGTTCCCGGTTTTCAGGGTTTGGTAAGCAAATCAAGTCTAGAAAGGCCGCCTAATGCCGCCTAATGCCCTGTCCATTCCTATATTA
>JANQSM010000066.1 GCA_028284025.1 Alphaproteobacteria bacterium
GGCCTGGGCGGTGACAGTACCGGTGATAGCAAATGGCGGGGTTGGATCGATCCAGGATTTGGTGGCCTTTAAAAATGAGGAAGATTCCGGCCTGATGGGTGTAATTTGTGGAACGGCATTGTATGACGGGCGCATCGATCCGGCTGCGGCATTGCGCTTGATGAAGGAAGAAGAAGATGCCGCTTAGACTAGAGCAGTTGTACACAGAGCTGGCGGCTGCAGAACAAAATGGTAAGTATCGTAGAGTATTGAAGACGAGTGATAAAAAGCTCGCCAAGAAATTTGGTGAGGAAGCGATAGAGCTGGTCATTGAGGCTGCTCGTGACAAGCCCCGCAAGCTGGTCAAAGAAACGGCTGATACCTTGTTTTATCTGACCGCTTTGTTGCAGGCTAAAAAAGTTCCCCTAGAGGATGTATTTGAAGAACTGGAGAAAAGGATTGAATCTCATGCCGACAAAACCTGATGCTGGTCGAGAAACCGGTTATGCCGAAAACTATGATCATGACAACGTGTTTGCTAAAATTTTACGCGGGGAAATTCCGTGTAACAAGGTTTATGAGGATGATTATGCATTGGCGTTTCATGATATCAATCCGCAAGCTCCGGTGCATGTGCTGGTCATTCCCAAAGGTCATTACACTTCTTTTGATGATTTCTCCAACTGGGCAGATGAAGCAGAAATGACCGGCTTTTTTCAGGCTGCCGGTCATGTGGCGCGTGAAGTCCTGGGCCTGGCCGATAAAGGCTACCGAATCCTGGCCAATCACGGAGTAGAGGGTGGCCAGGAAGTGCCCCACTTTCACTTGCATATTTTTGGAGGCAAGCAGCTTGGCTCTATGCTGGCTAAATAAAAGAGCTTGCGTATCCATATAAGATCTGTATGGTGCTCTTCACAACAATGAAAGAAAGAGCATGTTTCGCGGTAATGGTCGTTTTCCTATCAGAGTACTTCATGAAGATGGCGTGGAATATACTGCGTTAGACCCGCGCACGCTTGATTTCTCAGATCGTAAAAGAGCAGCCTGGTGCATTAACAGGAAAACTGTTGGGCGATGGGGTAAAATTGATCCCTTTACCACAAAGATAATCCGAACTGAGAGAACCATTACTTTAGTCCCTCCCTATCACGCTTTGCGCGGCGCTATTCAATCGCCGGTATTTTATAAAGACTCAAGGGGTCGTACGATCTTTGGGCAACCTGGTGCTATTGTTTTAAAGGTACCGCGCCAAGTTTTGCAATTTTCTAGCAGTTTTGAGGCATTTTCTTTTGCAACACCTGAAGAATTTGACAATGAGTTTATCTGTCTCAAGCCTCGCCAGGTTGGTGAGATTTTGCGCAAGTTAGACAAAATAGTTGCTAGAAGGCGTAAAATAGAGCAGAGAGGTGAAAGGCTTAAAGATAGGGCTGTTTACTTGGCTGGTCTGTTGATAAACCGTCGATAGGTCAGTGCTTCTGCCACATGCGGGTGCGCAATATCGGGCTGACCTGCAAGATCTGCAAGTGTACGGGCTACGCGCAATACCCGATTCCAGCCCCGGGCAGAGAGTTTCATTTTCTCAGCCGCTTGTGTTAAAAGCTGTTTGCTGTCGCTGTCCAGGGGCGCAATCTCAGCCAGAAGGTCTCCATCTGCATGGGCATTCACCAGAATGGAAGCTTTTTTGTACCGTTGTTTTTGGATTTCTCGGGCAGCCAGAACACGTGCTGCCACAAGTGCAGAAGACTCTCCGGCACTTGTTTTACTTAAGTCCGCTGGTTTGACGGTGGGTACATCCACATGCAAATCAATGCGATCAAACAGGGGGCCTGAGATTTTAGCTTGATAATCTATCGCGCATTTTGGTGCCCGGCCACAGGCCAGATCTGCATCATCC
>JANQSM010000067.1 GCA_028284025.1 Alphaproteobacteria bacterium
TCCCTCCTCCGGCGATTATTAACCGCCGGGCACGTTTTTCATAGTGACCAAAAGCTTCCATCACACGGTCAATATGTTCCCGTGCCACAAGAGTATAAACGTTATCACCTTCAAGGAATTGGGCATCCTCCGTTGGCCAGATAATTTTTTCATCCCGCATAATACCAATGGTTTTCATCTGTAATTCAGGGAAAAGTTCATCCAGCTGTCCCAAGGCGGTGTTTACCAGAGGACAATCTTCATAGCAATAAATGCCTAACAAAAAGACTTTACCGCGCGCCAGGGAAACAACATCAGATGCGCCTGGTACTTTCAGGCGCATGATAATGGCATCTGCAACTTCTTGCTCAGGTGAAATCAAAACATCAATCGGGATGTGGTTTTCAGTAAACAGGTCACTGTATTGTTCATTAAGGTAACTGCGATTCCTCAAACGAGCGATTTTTGTTTTCACATCAAATAAAGAATGCGCGACCTGGCAGGACACAATATTCACTTCATCATCAGAAGTTACAGCGATGACCATATCAGCATTACGCGCATCTGCCCGCCACAAAACATCCGGTAAACAGGCATGTCCCTGCACAGCACGAATATCTTGCGTTTCATTAATTTTTTTGATGATAGCCGGGTCAATATCAACAAGGGTAACATTGGCTTCCTCATGCGAAAGATATTCCGCAATCGTTGAACCAACCTGACCACCCCCGCAGACAATGACATTTAGGACCATGGTGTTAGACTACTTTCAGAAACCTTTCGGCGCAAGTTGCATCTGAGGTTTAAGAAACTTTTCTTTCTTCAATATCGCGCTCAGAAAGTGGTCGACTGTCAATACCAAGACTTTCAGCAGCTGTTTTGGGTGATTGTTTTCTATCATTATAATTCACACCCAAAGATCGCAGTTTTCTGTGCAAAGCTGACCTTTCCATACCAATAAATTCAGCTGTCTTGGAGATATTTCCACCAAATCTGCGAACCTGGGCAAGAAGATAGTCTTTCTCAAACATTTCGCGAGCTTCACGTAAAGAAAGATCCAACACCTCTGAGCTTTTGTCCCAATTTGCCACGGATGTTTGCTGACCATGGAATTCAGGCGGCAAAACATCTGCTTTAATAGATTCATGCGGCTCGTTTGGTGCCATAATCAGCAACCATTCAATAATATTCTTCAGCTGGCGGACATTCCCTGGCCAGTCATAAGCCTGTAGGGCTGTTACAACATCTGAGGCCAAAAGACGTGGCTGACGACCAGTGTTTGCAGCGGTACGTTCCATAAAGTGTTTGGCCAAAAATGGAATATCTTCACGCCGCGTAGACAAGGTAGGCATTTTCAGCACGATAATATTAAGGCGATATAAAAGATCTTCGCGGAATTTACCTATTTCAATCAGCTCTCTCAGATCGCGATTGGTGCTGGAAATCACCCGAAAATTAATCGGAATTTTCTCATTGCCACCAATGCGTTTAAAATTCTGTTCTTGCAACACTTTCAGCAATTTCATTTGTACAGAGAGCGGCAAGTCAGAAATTTCATCCAAATAAAGTGTTCCGCCATGGGCTTTTTCAAAAATTCCAATCCGGCGAGGTTCTTTTGATCCACTCTTTGGCTCAACACCAAACAGCTCCACTTCAATCTGGTCACTGCGGGTAATTGCACAATTAAAAGTTACAAAAGGCCCATTGGTATATTGAGAATTACGATGAATCATCCGTGCGGCTACCTCTTTCCCGGTACCAGGAGCACCTTCAATCAATACCCGGCTATTGGTTGGCGCCATTTTGTGAATGTCAGAGATAACTGTCTGGATAGCTGCCGAAGGTCCGCCCAGTTCAGTTTCCTTGCCAGCATGCAGGCGTAAATCTTCAATTTCCCGGCGCAGCTTAAAATCTTCCAGGGCACGATTAATAACCAGCAACAGCCTTTCAGCTTTAAATGGCTTTTCGATAAAGTCAAAAGCTCCCCGCTTGATTGCTGTTACAGCAGCCTGGATCGTTCCATGACCACTAATCATAATGACCGGGACATTTGAATATTCCCGCTTGATAACTTCCAGCAGCTGGAGGCCGTCCATTTTTGATCCTTCCAGCCAGATATCCAGAACAATCAGGCTTGGACGCTTTTCCCGAATTTGGTTCAAGGCATCCAGATCATTATTTACAGAACGAGTTTCATATCCCTCATCCTGTAAAATGTTTTCCAGCAGCATGCAGATGTCAGTCTCATCATCAACAATTAAAATATTATCAGACATTTGTGACCTTCTTTTCAGTTTTTGGTTTAGTTGCAAGTTCAGTTAAAGTTTCTTCGATTTCATCTTTTTGGCGTTCAAATACCAGGGTTACTTTTGCCCCTGTATT
Source organism: Alphaproteobacteria bacterium (assembly GCA_028284025.1). GTDB lineage: Bacteria > Pseudomonadota > Alphaproteobacteria > JANQSM01 > JANQSM01 > JANQSM01. The sequence goes on from JANQSM010000067.1 coordinate 2,362, forward strand.
TTGCCTGTTATTTTCAATCCTGATGCGGCCGTTATGGTCTTCCATAATTTTAGCTACAACAGCAAGCCCCAACCCTGTCCCTTTTTGGCGGGAGGTAATATAAGGTTCCGTTAAACGATCAGAATCTTCTTTGGGAAGCCCTTTACCATTATCTTTCACTTCCACAACAACTTTTGTTTCATCTCCGGTCAGATCAATTGTAACCTTGCCTTTATCAGATTGCGCATCGTTTTCATCAATCGCCTCAGCTGCGTTTTTAAGTACATTAATCAAGACCTGGCGGACTTGGCGTGAATCACAGTACAAGTAAACTGGCTCTTTTTGCTTGGAAACTACAAATTCAATTTCAGGATGGCTTTGCCGCATTAACATAACCGCATCTGCAACTACCCGGTTTATATCCTGTTCCGTCATTTCAGGTGCGGGCATTCTGGCAAACGAAGAAAACTCATCCAGCATTTGACGCAAGTCATCTACCTGGCGAATGATAATATCGGTGTAATTTTCAAAAGCTTCGCGTTTTTCTGTAATTTGCCCTGCATAGTTTTTGCGCAAGCGTTCGGTTGAAAGTTGAATTGGCGTTAAAGGATTCCGAATTTCATGCGCCAATCGACGAGCAACATCCGCCCAGGCAGCAATTCTTTGGGCACTAATCAAATCTGTTACATCATCAAATGTGATTACAAAACCGGTAATTTGTTTGCGGTAGATCTCAGTCGTTACCCGAACCATTAAGTTTTTCGATTTCCCATCCGCAGTCAGGCGAATCTGGGCTTCTTGCGGGGCATCCGGCTTCTTTTTGGCCCTTTCCAAAAGACCCGCAAATTCCGGTATAACCTTCTGGATATTCTTATCTACGTACTTAGAGAGCTTAACCCCAAGCAACTCATCTGCTTTTTTGTTAGGATATTGAATATTACCCTCCGCATCCAAACCAATAATCCCGGCAGAAACACCTGAGAGTACAGCTTCAATAAAGCGGGCACGTTCATCCAGTTTAGTGTTTGTAGAAATTAGGTGCCCCCGCTGGGTTTCCAGCTGTCGGGTCATCCTGTTGAATGCCCGTGTCAGTGCGGAAATTTCTTCGTGCCCCTGTTTTTTAAATGGTTTTTCATCAATCTGAACCTTCAAATCCCCCTGCCGAATACGCTCAGTTGCTTGCACCAACTGGCTAACTGGCTCTGTCATTTGGGTCGCAAGACTAAGACCAACCCACACACTTGAAACAAGCAACAGCAAAGCCACAGTAAAGTACACCGCAGCAAAGCTAATCTGTAAGCCTGTACGGTTTTTCTGCAAATTGTCAAACATGCCCACAGCCGCAGTGGTATTGGCAATATGGTTTAAAACTCTAGGTTCAACATAACGTCCCACGTATAAATAGGTGTCAATAAAGCGATCCAGCCGGACCAGGGCCCGGACACGGTTATCATCTTCACTGATTAAAAGAGCCACATCCCCTGATTTTGCCTGTGCCATGGCAGCCTCAGGAATTGGCTCAAGCTCCAGTACAAATGTAAGCCCTGATCGTGCAAGTACTTCTCCAGTACCATCAAAAACCAATACTTCATTAAGGTTTCTAAGGGCGGCATGGGTTTGAACAGCTCTGCCAAATAATACACGATCTCCCAGTAACGCGCCGGCTTGACGGTTTAAATCATTCGCCATCGCCAGAACATCTCCCCGGATTACTTGTTGATGTTCCTCCATATAGGCTTCTGCCACTTCGCGGGATTCAGACAAGGCCGTTGTGACCAACTCTGAAAACCAGGTATTCACACCAAAGTTAAAGAAAAGCGCTGAGAATATAGCCACAACAATAGTGGGCGCAATCGCTACTGCACTGAATAGCAAAACCATACGGGTATGCATTTTTGAACCGGCCTGTCCTTCCCGTCGGGCCATCCAGATTTTTACCAGTTTGCGAATTACAATTGCCCCAAGGCTTAATAACAAGATGATGTTAATGTTCATCAGAACAAAAATTGTATTGGGACTGGTCGAAAATAACGAACTTGTAAAAGCACCATAGGTAGTAATACCGGAAAGAACCGCAGCCAGAATCAAGCCAATGGTAAATTTACGG
>JANQSM010000071.1 GCA_028284025.1 Alphaproteobacteria bacterium
ATTTTGAAAGTAGCCAGTGAGTTGGTGAACCAGCAGGACGAATTCTTTCGCAAGGGAATTGAGTATCTAAAGCCAATGACCCTGAAAGTAATCGCGGAAAAAATTGATATGCATGAAAGTACTGTTAGCCGGGTGACCACAAACAAATACCTGGCGACGCCCCGTGGTATTTTCGAAATGAAGTACTTTTTTACCTCGGCCGTAGGGGGATCCGGGGACGGAGACGGACAATCGTCTGAATTTGTCCGTCATAAGATCAAGGCCATTATTGAAAATGAGCCGCCCAAAAAGCCGTATTCTGACGATAAATTGGTCAAATTATTGAAAGATGAAGGCGTGGATGTGGCCCGCCGTACGGTAGCAAAATACCGCGAATTACTGGGTATCCCTTCCTCAACTGTGCGTAAACGAAAAACTTTCTGAAATAATAACTAGAATTATTTGCGGCATTTGTTACAATGTTGCCTTGGCAGTGGATAAAACTCAATATCTATTGACTCAACCGTTGATAATCATTATGGTCGCGATAACCTGACGCAGGGTATCCAATAAGTACATAAATGTAATAAATAAACATGGGGTCAACCGGAACTAAGGGATAAAGCGTGCAAGTCCAAATTACAGGCAAACACATGGATGTGGGTGACGCCTTAAGTCAGCACATCGAACAACATCTTACCAGCGTTTCTGAGAAGTATTTTGATAACCCGATTGAATCCCACGTGGTGATGTCGAAAGGGGTCCATGCCCAGGTGCAAGCTGATATTACCGTGCATGTAGGCCGCAATATTGTTGTGCAAGGTCATGACGCAGCTAATGATGCGTATGCTGCTTTTGATGGTGCGGCCGACAAAATTGCCCGCCAACTGCGCAAATATAAGGATCGCCTAAAAAATCATCATAAACGCGTGGCAGAACAGGAATCACTTCCCGCCCAGCAATATGTTCTAGCAACAGATACGTCTGAAGAAGAAATGAGCACGGACCTGGATGAGCAACCAGCTGTGATTGCAGAAATGGCCACTAATATTGATTCTCTAACCGTTAGTGAAGCTGTGATGCGTATGGATTTATCCAATTCTCCGGTGGTGATTTTTAAAAATCGCTCTCATGGCGGGGTTAACGTTATTTATCGGCGTGAAGACGGTAATATTAGCTGGATTGATCCCGAAGGATTTAAGAAAGCGGCAGAGTAATTAAGTGTAATTAAGCGTAATTAAGAGTAATTAAAAGTAGTAAAAGAATAAAATTAACTAGAATAGATAAAGAATGAGGAGTATTTGTTAATGAATGTCAAAGATCTGATTACCCCAGACAGCATTGTTGACGGGATTCATGCTTTCAACAAAAAGCAGCTTCTACAGGAAGTTTCGAACCATGCAGCCAATCTAACAGGGCTGGATGCGCACTGTATTCTGGAGCGTCTGATTCAGCGAGAAAAACTGTCTTCTACCGGTTTTGGTGAAGGCGTTGCAATTCCCCATGTGCGGAGTGAAAAGCTGGATCGCACCTATGGTTTTTTCTTTCGCTTACGTCGCCCGGTTGACTTTGATGCCATTGATGATCAGGCGGTAGACCTGGTCTTTTTGTTGCTCACCCCGGAAGGTGCAGGTGCGGATCACTTGCAAGCATTCTCTCGTGTTTCACGTATGCTGGGGGATAAGGCTCTGTGTGATAAAATCCGCGGCTGTAATAGCGAGGATGCAGTGTACGCTGTTCTAACGGAAGAAATTCCGGAACGCTTTGCAGCCTAGTTTAATTCCAGATTTTGCAATCCGTTTTGAAAGATGATCGCTTCTGCGATGTGGCGGTCATGGCTTGCGCCCAGTTTCACACCGTTAGCGGCGCGAATAATAAATTCCCCACTTTCAGAGTCTTTCTGAATGTAGGCATAATCAAACAGTCCAAGATTCTCAAATTCTATGCCTGATAAAACCTCGAACGTATCTTCCTGGTTTTTCAAGTTCTCAAAGTTTCTCATAATCCTGTTACATCTCTCTTTTTAACATTTATCTTTGCTTATGGTTCATATAAGCTTGGAAAAACCACTTTCAAGAACACCTTATAAAATTATAAGAGCAATTATATGGCTATTCCCTTCGTAAGTAAAACGTCAAAAAGTACTCTTCCCCTTCGCCTGTTCACAAAAGATACTTTTGAAAAATTCAGGAAAGGCGCAAAGCCCAAGGCAGCTTGCGTCTGGATGGAAGCTGCTGGTTTTAAAGGCCAGGCTAAAAAGGTTGTGTTGTGCCCAACCGCGAAAGGTGACCCGGATTATTTTGCCTGTGGGATTGGGGATTTTTCAGATCTTTATGATTTCAGTTATCTCCCTCAATCTTTGCCAGAGGGAACCTATTATATTGATACTGCTTTAAGTCACACCCAGGCAGTCAATCTGTGCCTGGGTTGGGCCTTGGCCTGCTATGACTTTAACCGCTATAAAGCCCCTTCCCCAGATACAGATAAGAAATATGCCAAGCTGGTCTGGCCCAAAGGGGTCAGCAAAGCTGATCAAAGATTTATTCAGTCCGTTTTTGAAGCCACCACTCTTGTCCGCGATTTGATCAATACTCCGGCCCAGGATTTAGGCCCCGCACAATTAGCAGCTGCGGCACGCAAAGTGGCAAAAACCTATAAGGCAAAATATACATGTGTGACGGGCAAAAACCTGTTGAAGAAGAATTTTCCGTCGGTGCATGCGGTTGGGCGGGCGTCATCCAAGGAACCGCGTTTGATTGAATTTACCTGGGGGAATCCCAAACACCCCAAAATAGCTCTGGTGGGTAAGGGAGTTTGTTTTGATACGGGTGGCATCAACATAAAGCCTGCGGGCAACATGCGTTTGATGAAAAAAGATATGGGCGGGGCGGCTCATGTATTAGGGCTTGCACAAATGATTATGCAGGCCAAATTAAAGGTGCATTTGCATGTGCTGATTCCGGCAGTTGAGAATTCTATCGCCGGCAATGCCATGTTGCCGATGGATGTCATCAAAACACGTTCTGGTAAAACCATTGAAATTGGTCATACGGATGCAGAAGGCCGGGTGATTCTTGCAGATGCTTTGGTAAAAGCCTGCGAAGCCCAACCTGAATTTATGATTGATTGTGCCACTCTGACGGGGGCTGCACGCGTGGCATTGGGGACGGAGCTACCAGCCATGTTTGCAATGTATAAAAAGACCGCAGACAAAATGATGCAGGCAGCAGATAAAATGAATGACCCAATCTGGCCTTTGCCGCTTTATGCGCCTTATGCAGAAAAGGTTTCCGGCATGACGGCAGACCTGACGAATTCTCCTGCCAATAGTCAATATGGGGGCGCTATTACAGCAGCTCTTTTCTTGAAAGAATTTGTCAATCCTGGCATGGACTGGGTGCATTTTGACATGATGGCCTGGAACACCGTGACAAGTGCTGGAAAACCAAAAGGCGGTGAAGCACAGGGTATGCGCACTATGTTTGAATTTTTACGCCAAAAATATTCATAATTTTTGTTGCGTTGGTGGAATAATCTCGGCATGATGAAACCCTGAAAAACCTTAAAAAATAAAGGAGATAACATGGCAGTGGTATCACAAAAATTTGCCGTTCTGGACTGGTGGCGCTTGGCGATGGTTGACATCGTGCGCAATGATGACACAGACTTGACCGCCCGGCAAATGGCGTTGCTGCTT
>JANQSM010000078.1 GCA_028284025.1 Alphaproteobacteria bacterium
TGGTGAAAGACGCACTCATCACAAAACTTGGGTGACCCGTTGCACATCCTAGATTCACCAAACGGCCCTCCGCCAAAAGAATCAGACGCTTGCCATCAGGAAATTCAATTTCATCAACCTGTGGTTTAATATTGGTCCACTTCATGTTGCGTAAAGCTTCCACCTGAATCTCATTATCAAAATGCCCGATATTACAAACAATTGCGCGGTCTTTCATATCGCGCATATGATCTGCGGTAATGACATCCTTGTTACCTGTGGTCGTTACAAAAATATCCCCTACCGGTGCGGCAGCATCCATAGTCACCACTTCAAATCCCTCCATGGAGGCTTGAAGGGCACAGATTGGATCAATTTCAGTAATCAAAACGCGGGCACCTTGCGTGCGAAGGGCGGCAGCAGAGCCTTTCCCCACATCACCATATCCTGCAACAACAGCGGTTTTTCCGGCAACCATTACATCTGTCGCCCGTTTAATGCCATCAAGCAAACTTTCGCGACAGCCGTACAAATTATCAAATTTAGATTTAGTGACGGAATCATTGACATTAATCACTGGCACTAATAATTTCCCGCTTTTCTCTAAGTCTTTCAGGCGGTGTACGCCGGTCGTAGTTTCTTCCGAAATTCCTTTAATATCTTTCATCAATTCCGGGTAATCTTCATGCATCATCATGCTTAAGTCCGCACCGTCATCCAGAATTATGTTCGGGGACCATCCCTCACGCCCTTCGATGGTTTGCTTGATGCACCAAACATATTCTTCCTCTGTCTCTCCCTTCCAGGCAAAAACCGGGATTCCAGTTGCAGCAATAGCCGCCGCTGCGTGATCCTGGGTAGAGAAAATGTTACACGAACTCCAGCGTACTTCTGCCCCTAATTGAGTCAGAGTTTCAATCAACACAGCTGTTTGAATAGTCATATGCAAACAACCTGCAATCCGCGCACCTTTTAACGGCTGCTTACCAGCGTATTCTTCACGCAATGCCATCAAGCCGGGCATTTCAGTTTCAGCTAAAGAGATTTCCTTGCGGCCCCATTCAGCCAACGACATATCTGCAACTTTGTAATCCTGGGTTTGTTTTTGTTCAGCAACGGCGCTCATATATTTCTCCTTTCCCCACGTTGGGGGGTATTTTTAAAAACCCCTTACCCTTTTATCCCTTCCCTGACAAGGACCTGACAAGGGAGAGAAAGGTTAAGGAAATCCCGTCATACCAACCCATGTATGATAATGCAAGCCTTTATCAGCTTGCCACATCCCTGTGTGCAAGAGTCACGGTAATTTTATGCTTTTTAAGCCAAACTTTAAATTTTTCTGCCAAAAAAACAGAGCGATGCTTGCCCCCGGTACACCCAAACGCAAAGGTCACATAATTCTTGCCTTCCTTTTCATGCAGAGGCAGTAACGGCTCCACCAGCCGGGTAACATTATCAAAAAACATGTCAAACGCCGGATCAGATGCAATGTAGGTTTGCACTGCCTTGTCGCGGCCGTTCTTGGGTTTTAGTTTTTTAACATAGTGGGGGTTTTTTAAGAATCTTACATCAAACACATAATCCGCCTGGGCAGGCAGGCCTTTCTTGAAAGAAAAAGACACAACCTGAAAAGTCGTTTGCGCCTTGGTCGCCAAATCAAACGTGGAAATAATTTTCTCCCGTAGATCGGCTAAAGTAAACCCGGTGGTATCAATCAAAAAGTCTGCTTTTTTCATTAAACCCGCCAGCAAGTTTATTTCTTCGCTGATCCCGACACTTGCTGACTTATCAACCGCTAACGGATGACGACGGCGTGTAGCACTATAACGATTCTGCAACGTTTGCTTTTGACACTCCAGGAACACAACATGCCCGGCATACTTTTTCACCAGCTTGACCAGTTTTTCTGCATTAAATCCGCGGGTCCGGATATCCACCCCAACCGCTACCGGGCGCTTTTTGGTTTTTTTCATTTCCATAAAATCAGACAATAGGGCGACAGGCAGGTTATCCACCGCCTCAAACCCCATGTCTTCCAGAATGTCCAGGGTCGATGACCGCCCTGCGCCTGACATTCCGGTGATCAGCAGAAACTTCGGGTCTTTAACGCGTTCTCCCATTAATGCGCTTCTCCCCAGGTGTCCCCGATGGCACCTTCACATACAATCGGTACCACAAAATCAAGAGCCGGTTTATGGGCCATCTGCATCACTTCCTTGGTAACCTGTAATGCTTTTTCAGCCTCGTTCTCAGGTGCTTCCAGGATCAGTTCATCATGCACCTGTAAAAGCAAGCGCGTTGCAAGCCCTGCTTGCTTTAAGGCATCGGGCAAACGGATCATGGCGCGCTTGATAATATCAGCCGCTGTGCCTTGCAGCGGAGCATTGATTGCCGCGCGCTCTGAGAAGCCGCGCAGGGCAGGATTTTTATCATTAATTCCGGGAACATGGCATTTACGCCCGAACAGACTCGTGACGTACCCATGTTCATGAGCAAATTGCTTGGTCTTTTCCATAAATTCCAGGATTTCGGGAAAGCGATCAAAATAGGCATCAATAAATTTCTTGGCTTCCCCGGTCGGAATATCCAACTGACGCCCCAGGCCAAACGGGCTGATGCCATAAATAATACCAAAATTGATGGCCTTGGCATTGCGCCGGACCATCGGGTCCATACCTTCTATCGGGACACCAAACACCTGATGAGCCGTCAAGGCATGAATATCTTCTCCCTTGATAAAAGCATTTTTCAGTTTCTCAACCTGGGCAATTTCCGCCATCAGGCGCAGCTCAATCTGGGAATAATCCACCGAAATCAATTTATGGCCCTTTTCTGCCACAAAGGCCTGACGAATTTTGCGGCCTTCTTCGGTGCGGATCGGAATATTCTGTAAATTCGGGTCGGACGAACTCAACCGCCCAGTTGATGTCACCGCCAAAGAAAAAGACGTGTGCACCCGGCCTGTTTCGGGATTGATCTGCTGAATCAAAGCATCTGTATAGGTAGACTTTAGTTTGGACAATTGACGCCATTCCAGCACATGGGTGGCAATATCCTGGCCGTTGGCCGCCAACTTTTCTAATATATCCCCCCCAGTCTGATAGGCGCCGGTCTTGGTTTTTTTACCTCCCTCAATGCACATTTCTTCAAACAGCACCTCTCCCAATTGTTTAGGAGAGCCAATATTAAATTCCCGGCCTGAGATTTTGAAAACTGTTTCTGAAATTTCGCCCAGGCGTTTGTCAAAATCTTTAGAGAGCTGATTTAAAAACGCTGGATCCACCTTAATACCTGCCTGTTCCATATCTGCGATAATGGGCACCAAGGGCCGATCAATGGTTTCATAGACGGTGGCGACTTTATCCGCATATACATCCCGTTTTAATAAAGTATACAGCCGCCCGGTAATATCTGCGTCTTCTGCTGCGTAGTTCAGAGCATCCTGGGGGTCAATTTGGTCAAAGGTTTTTTGGTTTTTGCCACTGCCCACCACATCTTTAAACTTGATTGTTTCGATGTCGAGATAATTTCTGGCCAGGTCATCCATCCCATGCCCCCCTTTACCTGCACTCAAGGCATAAGACAGTAACATGGTATCTTCCAGCGGAGACAAACGGATCCCATAACGTGAAAGGACGCCAAAATCATATTTGGCATTCTGTGCAATTTTTAGAATACCAGGATGTTCCAGCACCGGCCCCAGCTTTTTCACCACCAAGTCCAGCGGCAATTGCTTGACGATGGTTTTTGTTTCTACACCCAATTCCCCCTGAACCGTCCCGTCTGGCTTATGATTCAAAGGAATATAGCACCCCGTGCCTTTATGAACCGACAAACTGATCCCCACCAGGTTGGCCGCCCGTGCATCCAAAGAATCCGTCTCAGTGTCCACCGTTACCCGCGACGCTTCCTCTATTTGTTCAATCCATTGATCCAGCTGTTTTTCTGTTGTAATCAGCTCATACTCCGCTTGCGTAGGAGGACTGGCTAATTCTTCATCCCCAGAGGCATCTGCATCCTTACCATGGCGGCTTTTAAACCGGGTGAGGGTCGTTCTAAAATCGTTTTGAGTCAGAAACGAAATAGCCTTGTCAACGTCAATCTCTTGCACCGCCATAGTTTCCAGGGGCGGGATATCTGTGACCTGATCTTCCAACCGTACCAGGCGTTTGGAAAGACGGGCGTCTTCAGCATGATCAATCAGAACCTGGCGGCGTTTAGGCTGCTTAATGGTATCTGCCTTTTCCAGTAGAGTCTCCAGATCGCCAAATTCTTGCAGCAATTGCGCCGCCGTTTTTACGCCAATGCCCGGCACCCCGGGAATATTATCAATGGAATCTCCGGCCAAAGCTTGTACATCAATCACTTTCTCCGGTGGTACCCCAAATTTCTCCAGCACCTGATCACGCCCCAAGGGTTTATTTTTAATGGGATCCAGCATGGTAATTTTGTCGCTTACCAGCTGCATCAGATCTTTATCTGAAGACACAATGGTCACATCAGCGCCAACACTTTCTGCCTGACGGGCGTAGGTGGCGATCAAGTCATCTGCTTCATATCCTTCTTTTTCAATGCACGCCACATTAAAGGCTTTTGTTGCTTCGCGGATTAACTCAAACTGCGGCACCAGGTCTTCAGGAGGATCATCGCGGTTGGCTTTATAATCAGCATAAATTTCATTGCGAAAATTCACCCGCTTGGCATCAAAGATGACGGCGATATGGTCTGCATCCGTATCCTCTATCAACTTCATGAGCATGTTGGTGTAGCCATAAACCGCGTTTACTGGCGTGCCATCCGTCCGCGTCATGGGCGGCAGGGCGTGATAGGCGCGAAAAATATAGCCCGAACCATCCACCAGAAAGACATGCTTAAGGGCCTTAGCGACCGAGGAACCAGTCGAGGAAGATTTTTGAGCGGCCAGGTCAGTCATTTATCTCCGCAGCACAAATCGGCGGTCACAGTATTTACATTCCACAAAATCCTGCTCCCCCATATCATAAAATACACGTGGATGTCCCAATGCCCCTTCGCCGCCATCACAAAAAACCTTACGGGTTTTGCTATAAACCGTTTCCGGTGGCTTTGGAATGGTGGTGTCAGAAAATCGGGCCATGATCTTTACTATAGCGCCCTGACCAGAAAGGGCAATCCAGAATTAACTTTCTTTTTTTGTTCTTTAAGGGATATTTTTGTTGACTTAAGCAGTATTCTTGCCTAAAACCAAAAAACAATTCACTGGCAAGGAGAATAAAATGGCAGGAAATAAACTTTTTATTACAGGTAAAGAGCCCCATACGACTGTTGTAGAGTTATGTGTGTACCCTAATGGTGAGAGAATTTTAGCTTATGGCCTCACACACACAATCTCTTCTGGTGAGCGCTATACCCCGTCTCCTGACACTGTTGCAGTTCTGGTAGATGTAGATCGCGGTAAAGCTGATAGTTGCACAGGTACTTTTGATGAGGAGTCCTTGTTTGATTTGTATTGTGATCGTCAGCAATTGTTCGGCCCTGATACAAAGCTTTTTGCTATTGGCCGCACTTTATCTCCTAGCCAGGCGGCGGCATTAGACCCACTAAGAAGTGAACTTATTAGCTTTGACCCTACCTTATATAGAATGACTTGCGCGGTTAAAGGGCCAACCCCTTTATCCAGTGTTAATACAGGCGATGATGTATTAGGATATGCTTATCATGAACGTCTGGATTCGCTTTTGTCTTTAGACATCTGTGACGGATTATTGTACTATGATGGCCGCGTTCTGAAGACGCCAGAACGCCTCAGAAATATGGAAACCAATATACGTTTTGCTAGAGAGCAAGCTCGAGAAAGACGAGCGCGCACCATCTAGTTTTTAGTATCAGCAATCATTGTTATATTCTTATATTACCGGCACTTAAACCAATACTGGCAAAAAAGCCTTGTCTTCTAGCTTTTGCTCCTCTAGCATCTGGCTTCTATTATGGACCCGTAGCTCAGCTGGCCAAGCCGTCAGGCGGTTTAACCCAAAGACTGTGCCACAGGATCCTGTAGATTAAAAAATG
>JANQSM010000112.1 GCA_028284025.1 Alphaproteobacteria bacterium
TCACCGTTGTCCAGCCTGGCGGTACTTTAGAGGTTGAGTTTGATCAGCAAAAATCCCTATATTTAACAGGTAACGCGCATTTTGTTTTTGAAGGGCACATTGAATTATGAGTGACAAAAAGAAGAAAAAAGGCTGGTTCAGCCGCTTGAAAGAAGGGCTTTCCAAGTCCTCAACCAAAATATCGCAAGGTATTAGTGACATTGTCAAAAAACGAAAGCTTGACGATGCAGCCCTGGAAGAATTGGAGGAGCTGCTGATCAGCGCAGATCTGGGCGTGGAAGCTTCCATGAACATCGTTGAGAAAATTTCCAAGGCCCGGTTTGGAAAAGAAGTCAGCGATGAGGAAATCAAACAGGCTCTGGCTGATGCGGTCACTGAAATCTTGCAGCCTGTTACCAAGACCCTGGAAACAAAGGCAAATCCACACATTATTTTGGTTATTGGGGTAAACGGCACAGGGAAAACCACCACGATCGGCAAACTGGCTGCCTCTTTCCAGGAACAGGGAAAATCGGTGATGATGGCTGCGGGCGATACTTTCCGCGCTGCTGCCATTGAACAGCTTTTAGTTTGGGGAGAACGCAATAAATGTAAAGTCATTCATGGCAAACAAGGGGCAGATGCTGCTGGCCTGGTTTATGATGCCGTAAAACAGGCCCAGGATAGCAAAACAGATGTGTTGCTGATTGATACAGCCGGGCGACTGCACAATAAAAAAGACTTGATGGAAGAACTCGCCAAAATTAAGCGCACCCTGGAAAAACTTGTCCCCGATGCACCCCATCACTGCTTGTTGGTGCTGGATGCCACCACTGGCCAGAACGCTGTATCACAGACAGAAACATTCCGTGAGATGGTGGATGTGACGGGCCTTATTGTCACCAAGCTGGATGGCACAGCCCGCGGTGGTGTTTTGGTATCTTTAGCCCAAAAATTCAACCTGCCGGTCTATGCTATCGGCGTAGGAGAAGGCATTGACGATCTACAACCCTTTAAGGCTGAGGATTTTGCGAGAAATTTAGTGGGATTGGGATAAATTAAGAAAAA
>JANQSM010000115.1 GCA_028284025.1 Alphaproteobacteria bacterium
AACTGCCCTAGCTTGGGGTCCGCCATATTTTCAGCATGAACCAGTTGTGCATAGCTCATCAATTTGGATAAAACTTCGTCAATGCGCTCATACTCAGCAAGGGCGGCGGCCAATTTATCTCCGTCCAAATCCGCCAGCTTGCCCTGATAATTTTTGGCAAATGCGTCAGCGGCTTTTTGCATGTCGGTAAGGTCCGTTTCAATTTGCGGAGAATCAATACTATCGTATAAGTCAGCCAAATCCCAACCGGGTAGATCCCCCAACACTTTATCTTTTACAACGTTTTTTGTGAGTTTTTCTTGGTTTTGCATGTGTCTCATCCTATAGTGTAGTGCGCATTAAACAAGGTAGCCCAAACTATGGCATATTCAATGGATTACGAGAACCAGAAAAATCTTCCCAGTTTGTTTTTTGAACAGGCTGATCGTCTTGGTAACAAACCTTTTTTGTGGGCCAAGCGTGAAGGACATTATTTGGACTGGACATGGGCACAAACCCAAAAGCGGGCTTTAAATTTGGCAGCTGCCCTGAAGGCTCGCGGTATTGGCCCAGGGGATCGAGTTGTTCTGGTATCGGAGAATCGGCCCAAGTGGGTGATTGCAGACATTGCGATTATGGCAATCGGAGCGATTACCGTGCCTGCGTACACTACGAACAGTCAGAATGACCATCTTTACATTATGGATAATTCCGCTGCCAAGGCAGTGATTGTTTCCACATCACAATTGGCGCAGGAGGTTCTACCAGCCGCGTCTCATGCTCCAAGTGTGGAATTTGCAATTTGTATTGATACTCCCAAGGATCAAGAGTGGAAAAATTTACAAGTTCTTGGCTGGGAAGATCTGCAACAGGAAAGTGCTGATCTTGATAAGCAGGAAATTCTGGACTTGTGCAGCCAGCGCCAGCGGCAGGACACGGCGTGCATTATTTATACTTCTGGAACGGGGGGTGCACCTAAAGGTGTGATGCTTTCCCACGGAGCGATCATAAAAAACTGTGAAGGGGCATTCGAAATGCTCAAAGAAATCGGGTTGCGAGAACAGACGTTTTTGTCTTTTCTGCCTTTGTCGCATTCTTATGAACACACTGCCGGGCTGTGGTTTCCAATTTCCATTGGTGCAGAAATTTACTACGCCGAGGGTATTGAAACTCTGTCACAAAATTTGAAAGAGGCCCGCCCGACCATCATGACAGCGGTTCCGCGTCTGTACGAAGTGATGCTGCAAAAGATTAAGCTGGGTTTAAAGAAAAAAAGTGCCCTGGCTCAAGCCATGTTTGAACGGGCAGTGGAATTAGGTACAAAGAAATTTAATGATCCTAATTCTTTAACAGTCAAAGAGTCTGCTGAAAATTTCATGCTAGATATGTTGGTGCGTAAAAAAGTCAAAGAAAGTTTTGGGGGACAGTTAAAGTGCCTGGTCTCTGGTGGTGCACCTTTGAATCATGAAGTGGGTATGTTTTTTACTTCACTGGGATTGCGGTTGTGTCAAGGGTATGGGCAGACTGAATCTGCTCCGGTAATCAGCTGCAATAAACCTAAAAGTCGCAAAATTCACACTGTTGGCCCGCCTTTAAAAGATGTGCAGGTCAAGATTGCGGATGACGGAGAGATCCTGGTGAAGGGAGAGCTGGTCATGCAGGGATACTGGGCGGAGCCAGAACTCAGTAAAAAAACAATCGTAAACAACTGGCTGCATACCGGGGATATCGGCCATATGGATGAAGACGGGCACATTGTGATTACCGATCGTAAAAAAGACATTATCGTCAACGCGGGGGGAGATAATATTTCACCACAGCGCGTGGAAGGATTTCTAACTTTGGAAACTGAAATTGCTCAAGCCATGGTTTATGGGGACAAACAACCCCACTTGGTGGCGCTGATCGTACCGGATGCTGACTGGGCAAAGGGCTGGGCCAAGCAACATGACAAGAAACAGAATCTTGAAGGTCTGGTTGACGATGCGGATTTTCGTAATGAAGTTTTTGCAGCAATTGAACGTGTTAACCAGCGGCTTTCCGCAATTGAAAAAGTGCGCCGGTTTATTATGACGGCAGAGGCTTTCACCATTGATAATGAACAAATGACGCCTACTATGAAAATCCGTCGACATAAAATTAAAGAAATTTACGGGGACGCCCTTACTGCTCTGTATGAGAAAAAACTTAAAGCAACAGGGTAACGTGAATATTTCCAAGTCTCCGTTTCGCTTTTTTATGGGCTATGCCCGGCATTTCCGGTTGCGTTATTTTGCTGCATGGTTGTTGTTTGCCATGGCTATTTTTGCCGAGCGTTTTGAATATTATCTGGTTTCTCAGATCATCGATATTATTTCCGGAGTTTCAGCTGGAGATGAATCTGTTTATCAGCAAGCGCTGATTTATGTTTTCTATATCTTTCTGACCATTTGTGTTGGAACTGTCGGTTGGCGTGTAGGTGGGTATTTATGGTCATTGTTACTGGTTAAACTCAAAATTAAAATTAAAGAAGATCTCTTTGAATATACTCATGCCCATTCGGCAGATTATTTTGCGCGGAATCTTTCCGGTCAGATTGGACATAAAGTTAACCAGGTCGCCGACTATTCTGGCACCATGATGCAAAACCTGGGTTTTCAAGCCCTGGAAACGGTTTTTGTTTTGCTGTTTACTCTAGGGTTTATGGCCATGGTTGACTGGCGGATAGCAGCCATTATGTTGGTTTGGGCCTTGGGGACTGTTGGTATTATTTTATTTTTTGCAAGGCGTGTTTCCTCTCGATCGGAAGCATATAGTGAACGGCAAACAACTGTCAGCGGACAGATCCTGGATACGGTGACCAACGCTTTAAATGTCAAAACCTTCGCTAATATTGGTTTTGAAAGAAAGCGTTTGCTGGGATTCTTGCGCCGGGAATATACAGCTGGGCAAAAGCAAGCTGTTATTATTCAATGGGCGGAATTTATCAAAACAATTTCCGTTCTGATCATTATTCTAGTTT
>JANQSM010000134.1 GCA_028284025.1 Alphaproteobacteria bacterium
TCATGTACGGTTTCATTAAAAATAGGCACCAAAACCTCTACTCTCCAATCCAAATTACGGGGCATCCAATCTGCCGAAGACATAAACACCAATGCTTGATTTGATGGCAGGCCATGCCCATTACCAAAACATATGATGCGAGAATGTTCCAGAAAACGTCCAACAATGCTTTTGACCGTAATATTTTCTGATAATCCTGAAACGCCTGGTCGTAACCCACAAATGCCCCGCACCACGCAATGAATTTCAACACCTGCTTGGGATGCACGATACAACGCATCAATGATCTGACCATCAATCAAAGAATTAACTTTCAACCATATCTCAGCAGGCTTGCCTTTTTTCGCATAGGCCATTTCTGCTTCAATCAATTTTAGTAGTTTCTGACGCATACGGTCCGGCGAAATTTCCACAGCCTCCAGTTTTTCAGGTTCTCCATAACCTGTCAGAAAATTAAAGATACGAGCTGCATCCTTGCACAACTTTTCATCACACGTAAAGAACGACAAATCAGTATAAACTTTTGCCGTTAGGGGATGATAATTCCCCGTGCCATAGTGCACATAACTCTGTAACCCTTTTTTCTCTTTTCTTACGACCAGGGACATCTTGGCATGGGTTTTTAACTGCATAAAACCATACACTACCTGTACCCCGGCGCGTTCCAAATTACGTGCCCAGCGAATATTTTTTTCTTCATCAAATCGGGCCGCTAATTCCACCAATGCAGTCACTGTCTTGCCAGCTTCTGCCGCTTCAATCAGCGCACTGATAATGGGTGAATCATCACTGGTACGATACAAAGTTTGCTTGATAGACAAAACATCCGGATCCTGGGCAGCCTGGCGCAAGAATTGCACCACCACATCAAAACTCTCATAAGGATGATGCACCAGGATATCTTTGTCCTTAATCGCAGAAAAACAATCCCCGCCATATTCTCGAATACGTTCGGGAAAGCGCGGGTTAAATGGTGTGTACAAAAGATCAGGCCGGGTTTCAGTAATCATTTGCTCCACATCTTTCAAACTCAGGATTGATTCCCGGTCGAAAACATCTTGCTCACTTACTTCCAATTCCTGGGTGACAAAATCCTTTAGATGTGTCGCGATACCTTTATTGACGATCAACCGAATCACATGGCCCCTGCGGCGTTTTTTTAAAGCACTTTCATAAGACCGCACCAGATCTTCTGCATCATCTTGAATTTCTACCTCACTATCGCGCACCAAACTAAACATGCCAGTGTGCAGTACTTTAAAGCCAGGAAACAGCTTTTCAAAATAGCGCG
>JANQSM010000141.1 GCA_028284025.1 Alphaproteobacteria bacterium
CAAACGGTGGGTTTTTTACGCCGATCCGCAGAGGGCGGCTCTAAAGATTTGGTTATTTTCTTGATGGATAGCGCCATGGACAATCTTGAGCGCTTTTCCACCCAAGGGTCCTGTGATTTACCCCCACAGGCCGCTGAATCAGAAGTGTATGAGGACACTGAAGAAGATATTGAACCAGAAGTCATTCAGCTGACGGAAGAAACGCCGTGGTGGGAAGTCTTAAAGGTCTCTCGGGATGCCTCTTTGCAGGAAGTTTTGACCGCCCATGCGGACTTAAAGAAGCATGCCTCTAATTCCCGCGACTCATCTGCTCTTTACAAGCTAGACGATGCCCTGAGCCAGGCACAAAAAGTATTGAGCTAGAAATCCCTAACAAATCCTTAAATTTAGCAAGAATATCCTTAACGGACTCTTATTAATTTTAAGAGATAATAATCTTACGCACGATTGTGTGTGCGGTAGGGATATTTTTAAATGACTAAAAATAAAGCAGAAATACTCTCAAACCTGGATTTCTTGTCCACACTTCACGGACAGGATGAATCGATTGATATACCCAGAAAAAAACAACTGGTTAGAACGAAATTCCAAGGGAATATCTTTGCCACAACAAATTTGCGCCACGCATATGTCTTCGCACCTCTGGCTACTATGGCAGGCGTTTTACTTGTTTCCAACCCAGCGGAAGCCTTGCCTATGCAAGGGACCGTTGCACAAGGGGGTGCACAGATCGTCAACACCTCTGCCCAGCGGCTGGATATCCTGCAAACAAGTACAAAAGCTGTTATTGATTGGAGATCCTTCAATATTGATGCAGATGAACATGTTAATTTTGATCAACCCACCACTGGATCTATCACGCTAAACCGGGTTACAGGCGATAATGCCTCTACCATTGCCGGAAGGCTTACTGCGAATGGAAATGTCTGGCTGATTAACCAGAACGGCGTCATGTTTACCAGTACAGCCCAGGTTGATGTAGGTGGCTTGCTTGCCACAACATCAGATATTACAAACAATGATTTCATGGCTGGAAACTATACATTCCAGGATACCGGGTCCCAAGCTACCATTGTTAATTATGGAGAAATTACCGCCGCTGAAGGTGGTTTGGTAGCATTCGTCGCCCCAGGTGTTGAGAACCATGGTGTTATCACTGCACAGCTGGGTAAAGTAGCGATGGCAGGTGCTAACAATTATACTGTAGATCTTTATGGGGATGGCCTGATCCAGATTGCAGCGGGCAGCACTCTTACCCAGGCAGGTTTAAACGCAAGTGGTGAAGAGCTGGATCACATCATTCTTAACTCAGGGCAGATCATTGCCGATGGTGGATCCATTCAGCTAACT
>JANQSM010000152.1 GCA_028284025.1 Alphaproteobacteria bacterium
GATATCTTCCATAAAAAAGATTCTTGGAAGGGAAAGCTCATAGTCTGTACTAGTTGACATATTTTCTACCTTCCGCCGCGTCTGTCTTTTTCAGCACTGCGCATTAAAATTACTTCGTCGGGCTTCTCTAGGTCAACCCAACCATTGGTTGCTGTCTTTATTGTTTGAATATCTTCCGCATTCATTTTTTTTCCTCTGAGAGCTTTTTCAAGGATAAGAAGATCTACACCAATATTATCTGACAATTCATATTCATCCCTAAACCCTCTCATAATCATGTAGTCACCCAGCCGTAAATTCAGGATTTTGGGTTCGCGCATATGGCCAATTCTTGAGTTTAGGCTAATAAGTCCGCGGTCTTGAATCAATCTGGAACACGCATCAAGAATATCCCCTTGCAGTGCCATATCCCCTATTAAAGCCATTACGATTTCTCTGTCTCTATGTCTTGGGCCGGTGTAATATCTTTTGACATCTTCAGTTGTGACAAGGTTTGTCTTATAAAAAAATTGCATTGCACGTGTGAGACATTCCGTGGCTGATATTAAGTGGGGTCGACCACTTTTATTTTGCATTTCTACCTCTAATTCTATATTTATTGTAGTAATTTGAACTGCATTTATATTTGAAAAAGATACAAATATCAAGAGGAAAGCTATGGGATATATCATTCAGGGACAAACTGGTGAGTGGGAGATGGTTATTGGGTTAGAAGTACATGCCCAGATTATCTCTGAATCCAAATTGTTTTCAGGTGCAGCAACGGAATTTGGAGCAGAGCCTAATCAGCAAGTTTCTTTTATTGATGCAGGGTTTCCCGGTATGCTACCGGTTTTAAATGAAGCATGTGTACGCCAAGCGGTGCGCACTGGGTTGGGATTAAAATCCCAAATTAATCTGGAATCGGTTTTTGAGCGTAAAAACTATTTTTATGCAGATTTACCAAGTGGCTATCAAATTTCTCAGTATGAGCACCCTGTCGTGGGGAAAGGGGAAATCATTCTGGATATGCCGGACGGCTCAACTAAAACAGTAGGGATTACCCGGCTGCACATGGAAATGGACGCTGGTAAATCTATGCATGATCAGCATCCCAGCAAAAGCTTTATTGACCTGAACCGATCAGGCGTAGCGCTGATGGAGATTGTGTCCGAACCTGATATTCGATCACCAGAAGAAGCAGCGGCATACTTGAAAAAGTTACGTGCCATCTTGCGATATCTAGGAACATGTGATGGCAATATGGAGCAAGGATCTATGCGCTGTGATGCTAACG
>JANQSM010000153.1 GCA_028284025.1 Alphaproteobacteria bacterium
AAATAGATCAGCTGCCATTCCGGCGCAGTCCCCCACATTATCCCCTACGTTATCAGCAATTACTGCCGGGTTACGAGGATCATCTTCAGGAATTCCAGCTTCTACCTTACCAACCAGGTCAGCCCCCACATCAGCACCTTTAGTGAAAATTCCACCCCCCAAACGGGCAAAGATGGAAATAAGAGAAGCACCAAAACTAAGGGCTATCAACGCTTCCAGAATAGTCCGCACTGGCAGTCCAAGCTCCCGCAGAACAACGTAATAAATTGCCACTCCCAAAAGACCAAGGCCCACAACAAGCATGCCTGTTACAGCACCAGATTTAAATGCAATATTTAAAGCAGGTACCAATCCCTGACGAGCAGCTTCTGTCGTACGCACATTGGCACGGACGGATACATTCATGCCGATAAATCCAGCTACACCAGAGAATATTGCTCCGATTAAAAAGCCAACACCGACATAACTACCTAGAAATGCCCATAACAGAACACAAATGACAAGACCCACAATACCAATAGTCGTATATTGGCGGGTTAAAAACGCCTTGGCGCCTTCTTGAATAGCACCGGCAATTTCCTTCATACGGGACGTGCCTGTAGGCGCCGCCATTACCGTACGTGTTGTGATCAAGCCATATAACAGGGCAACAAAGCCACAAGCGATCACAAATAAATAGGGATACATTGAAAGCATAGGGTTGAACCTTTCCTATAGTTGTTTTTGTTGTTTTTATTCAAGGGTCAACCAATGCCAAAATTTAATCGAAAAAGCAAGAAAAGATTATTCAAGGGGCTTTCAACTGAAAGAGCGCGTATTTTTAGCGCGGAAAAGGACTTCATTAATTAATTCTTCCCCCAGCACATTATTACAAATGGTCTTAATGCGCTTTTTCAGGAAGTCAAAATCAGTCAGGTAATTGCGTGTCCTGTTAGAGGCAATCTCATGAAGATAATTCACAATCTTGCTACGCAAAACTGGCTCCATTTTATCAATGTATTCCAGTTTATCTTCGCCTTTAATATCCAGAATCAGAACGTACGTAATATGTTCAGACACCATACCTTCTTTTAATACTGTTATTGTAATGGGATCAAGGCGGGCAAAGAACGGAACAGGTTCGGCTGAAGCTTGACCATCTTCTTCAGCATGGCTGTCTCCGCCTGCAAGAACAGGAGAAACTGTAACACACAGCAAAAAAGCTGCTGTCAGCAGAAAAGAAAGCTTTTTAAAGAATGAAAATATTTCCAATGGAATTTCCTCTCCACACTTACTATTTCTGCCAGAATATCACCATATTCTTTCAGATATATTAATGGATACTTGCTATTTGCTATATTTCGTCGGGGCGAAGAAGATGGGCAAGTTTGTCGAGGATTTTATTGATAAAAGACGTATCTTCTATATCAAAGCTATGCGCAATATCCAGATATTCATTAATGACTGTCTTCGGCGGTGTTTCACTTTGAAACAAAAGCTCATAAGTACCACATCTTAATACGGCCAAAGCAACTGAATCCAGGCGATCAACAGTCCATCCGTCTGCTAAAGATTCTGAAATCATTTCATTTAACTGATCCAGATGTGTCTCTACACCTTCTACCAAAGTAGTAAAATAAGTACGGTCCAAATCTCCCTGTTCTAAAGATTCTTCATCTTTACCTACTCGGTGGGTAAGAAATTGACCGATAATGCTACGCGCAGAGTCTTCAGATTTTGCAAGCTGGAATACTGCCTGTGTGGCTGTCAAGCGGGCAAGGGTACGCTTTTTCATGATGCTTTTGCAAATCCTTCAACCGGGTATTTTTTATGAAGCTCCAGAATGGAAAGCAATGCACTGACCGCTTCTTGACCTTTATTCTTTTGCTTACGATCAGCACGCAGCTTTGCCTGCTCTTGATTCTCACAGGTCAACACACCCACACCAATCGCCAGGCCCTGCTCTATTGCCAACTGATTCAATCCCCTGAAGCATTCAGCACATATATAATCATAATGAGAAGTTTCTCCGCGAATCACACATCCCAGAGCAATAAAACCAGAAAAATTAGTCTGAGCATGGCTTACATGCGCCATTGCCGCTGGGATCTCCAAAGCTCCGGCAACATCAATAATCTCATAATCCAGGCCAGCAGCCTTAAGGCTTTCGGTGGTTCCAGCTGTAAGTTCGTCGATAATTTCAGTATAATACGGCGCACGTACTATTAAGACTTTTGCCATGCTATTTAATTCCCCGTGTACTGGTGATTTCTAGATCATAGCCTTCCAATGAAACTATCTTGCGCTGGCTGTTAGTCAAAAGTTCCATTTTTTGAACTCCTAAATCACGCAAAATCTGTGCGCCAATTCCATAATTACGAAGCTCAACAGATTTTTTCCCTCCACCAAAGTTCATCGCATCGGAAATATGCTTGGAAACAGAATCCTGTGAGCGATCCCGAATAATGACGACAACACCAGAACCATTCTGATCAATCAATTGCATGGCCTTGTGTAATTCTCCTGCACGGCTGGATTGGGTGGAAAGCAAGACATCATTAAAAATATTCATCGCGTGCATGCGCACCAAAACTGAATCAGAATCTTCAATATTTCCTTTAATCAGTGCAATATGTTCATGGCCAGATAACTGATTTTGATAAATATGCAGCTTAAACTTACCCGCATGTTCCGTCACTAACTCAGATGTATGAGTTCGTGTCACGGTAGTTTCATGCGATAAACGATAAGCGATCAAATCCGCAATGGTTGCAATTTTCAATTGGTGATTTTGCGAAAACTTCACCAAATCCGGCAAGCGCGCCATTTGCCCATCTTCATTCATAATCTCACAGATCACACCTGCTGGAATTAATCCAGCCATAGCAGCCAGATCAACAGCAGCCTCTGTGTGACCTGCCCTTTCAAGCACACCACCCTGTTTAGCCGCTAGCGGAAATATATGGCCTGGCACGTTTAGATCATCCCGAGATTTTTGTGGATCAATCGCCACCGCAATAGTTCGGGCACGGTCTGCCGCTGAAATACCCGTGGTCACCCCTTCTTTAGCTTCAATAGATAATGTAAAGGCCGTACGGTTGGTCCGCCGGTTATTTTGCTCCATTAATGGCAGGTTCAACTGTTCAATACGCTTGTGATCTAACGATAAACAGACTAGCCCGCGACCGTATTTAGACATAAAGTTGATTGCATCTGGTGTTGCCATTTGCGCGGCAATAATTAAATCCCCTTCGTTTTCACGGTCTTCATCATCTACTAATACGACCATCTTCCCATTACGAATGTCTTCCACCACTTCATCAATGGGAGATAAATATTTTGACCAATCTTCTTCAACTGTCACCAAACTATTATTGGATGGAGCTTCGTTTATCTGTAGGTCAACATTTTTTAAATTTTCTTTCATGCTGATATCTCCAATGTTCGGGCAGCATACCGCGCCAATGTATCAATTTCCAAATTCACTTCATCTCCCTCTTCCAGGTCGCCGAATATCGTTTCTTGCAACGTGTGCGGAATAATATTGACCCCAAAGTAATCCTGTTCAACCTCATTCACAGTTAGAGAAACGCCATTTAACGCCACTGACCCCTTAGATGCAATAAACTTTTTCAGTTTTTGGGGTAACTCAAACTGAAAGCGCCAGCTTTGCCCATCCTGCTTTCTGGAAAGAACTTTCACAACTGCATCAACATGGCCAGAAACAATGTGCCCCCCCATTTCATCTCCCAGCCGTAAAGAAGCTTCCAGATTAACCTGTGTTCCTTTCTGCCAGTTTTTTAGGGTGGTTACGTTTAAGGTCTCCAATGATACATCCGCCGTGAAGGTATTATCAGTCTTATCCGTCACCGTAAGACATACGCCTGAACAGGCAATGGATGCTCCAATATCAATACTTTTAAGATTTAAACGGGTCTGAATGGTAAACGCTTTATCGCCGCCAGCACTTTGCTGTAAAGTCGTTACTTCACCCACATCTTTTATAATGCCCGTAAACATGGCGTATATGTAGCTCTTTTTAAAAAGATTAGCAAGGCGAATGCAGCGCTATAAACCTTTTATCGAGCGCCTGAACCACCCCGGCAATGACCAGCCCGTGCAGAGAGTACCGCGATAGCAGTATCTAATGGCATACCTAGGTTAGCTTGATTACCTGTATTCCTCAAAGCATCCTCATCACCATCACTAATCTGGTTTATGCGCTCCAACAGCTCATGATTGCCGGTCTGGGTAGCATGCTGAAAAGCAATCCGTAGTTCTCGACTATATTTTTCTGGACCCTTATCTAAAATAGCCCTACAGGCCAATTCCTTTACTTCTGATTCTAGAGGAATCTGTTCGCATTCAAGAACTGCAATAGCAAAATCAAACAAATTTGCCCCATCCATCAACATAGTATCAGCATAACGCTCCCCCAGCGCTATAGTAGCAATGCTTGAAAGAAGACTTTCTACACCTTCAGCACCTTCACAAGACTCTAATATCATATGAACAGCACAAGCAGGCATATCACCAAGAAGCCCTCTCACTAATTGTTCGCACAATATTTGCACTTCAGGATCTACAGCAGCAATATTGTTTCCGATCAATAAATCCAGGGCTGTGTGAGCATCACATAGGTCACCTAGGTCATCGTCACCCCTAAAACCGGACTCTATTGGTTTTCTTACAATTTCTTTCAAAGCTTCAAAAAGAGGAGCGGCCTTTGCAAGAATTTGATCCTGGCATGAGGTCTCTTCTACATCCCTTCTCACACAATCTGCGGCCTCTTTAAAACAGGGAAATACCAAATCATTCATCAAAGATCCATCTATTTCAGGTACAATGGTTGCCTGTACCAGTTTCCCTAATTCATAAAACCTTTGAGAAAGGGGGACCTTCACGTTATCAATCTTCGTCCTAATAGCCTCATGACTAGCAATTCTTTTTAAGGCTCTAAGACGCTCAAGCTCCTTTTGTGCATCATCAACCTTTCCTTCTTCCCTGAACCGGTCATTGGCCTGCATAATAAAACCACAAAGCTCCACTCTATCGTGGAACTCATTAAGCTCAATAGAGTCTGATGCTTCAACAGCAGGAAAAAAGGTAGCTGAAAACCTAATATATTCTCTGGCTTCATTAAAATCCCCAGCGTCAAGAGCCGCTTTAATAACCCGAATAAAAAGGTTATTGAGTCCAATAATTGTTGCTAACCGTGATAATAAATGCCACGCAGCACTATGGCCATCTTCTGTCAACGCTGCTAAAATCTTTTTATTAACTTCTGCATCGATAATATCTCTCACTACGCCTTGAGTTGCCGTGCCTGAATCCCCTTCAATACATTCTCTTTTCAAATCTCCGGCTAAAAATGTAATGGCCCTAAAAAAATCATCCCCTGTTGCATGTGCTAATTTTTCTGCCATCAAGGTTTTTGCTTCCTCCTCACATTCAATAACGCTTGATACGGGTACATTTTCTGGCAAGGCTGTATTATGGCTATAATACTCAGCTTCATACAATGTAAAAACAAGAGCACTCCAGACGTAGGAGTCAGGATAAGATTCGCTATTTTCAAAAATCCCTTTTGCAATCCGCAAAAAAAGGTTCCCCATAAATAGTGAACCTTCATCATCCTTTTTATAGCTATCTTCATAATATGCAAAATTAAGGAGCAACTGAAAAGCCAGGTTAAAAGACTTTAATGCTAAGTGTTGCTCTAGCTCTTTTTCCGCTGATTCAATTTCTCGAACTACTTCTTGTAACGTACCCATTTTAAAATCTCTACCTTGTTATAGCTTTTTGAAACCTCAACACATAACCATATCAAACTTTTTCCGTCAATGTCTTTTTTAGATACACCTCAAGAACATCATCACCCAACCGACGAACATCATACAAAGAAAGTGTCGGGGCATCATTGGGATCAACCAATTCCAAATCCCCAAAAGCAGAAAGGGCGTCATTTCCCATAATTTTAGGACTACGAAAAAGATAAAGCTCATCAAAAAAGTTAGCTTTTAAGAAAGATGTCAAAACTTTTGCGCCGCCCTCTACCAGCAAGCGGGTAATGCCCTTTGCAGCCAGATCTTTGATAATAAAATCCAGATCCAACCGGCCTGACTGATCCAGATTACTATTATCTTTATGATAAACTATCACATTAGATTTACCTGAAAACATATTGTATTCATTTGTTATTTTTTTATCTTTATCTAACAAAACAGGAATGGGATCCAAAACCGGGCCAGACAAAAAATCCTCATGCTGAGGGCTGTCTGATTTAGAACTCACAAATTCATCCAACCGGCACGTTAAATAGGGATTATCTTTCAGCACTGTTCCTGCCCCAACCAAAATGGCATCATGGGTTTTACGCAAGATGTGCCCTTCATGGCGAGCTTTCTCTCCTGTAATCCATTTGCTTTTACCATTGGAACAAGCAATCTTGCCATCCAAACTCATTGCTACTTTCATAGAAATTAGCGGGCGGTTTTCCTGTAAGTTTAAAAAGAATCCTCTATTAATCTCCTGTGCTTCAGCCGCACAGACACCAACGGTAACCTCAATTCCAGCATCCTGAAGCTTTTGAATCCCTGCACCATGGGTACGCGGATCAGGATCCTCACAGGCAATAACGGTTCGCGCAATGCCTGCTTCAATCAAGGCATCGACACATGGCGGTGTCTGGCCC
>JANQSM010000161.1 GCA_028284025.1 Alphaproteobacteria bacterium
CCATCAAGGCCGTGATTTATACTCAGGATGGTAACTTTGAAAAAGCCCTTAATAACTGGCGCGCCGTAGAAGACGAATACAGCGCCGTATTTATCAAGCCTTTGGCAATGGCCTGGGGCTATGCCGGACATCGGGATTATGACAATGCCTTGGCAGCGCTGGATGAACTCAAAAAACTGAAAAGTTTTGAAGGCCTGTTCCAGTTTCATGCCGGGATGATTGCCGATATGATGGGCCATACAGATGATACTGCCCGGTTTTATAGGGCAGCAGAAACATCTGCCAATGCCTTAAATATCCGCTTTGCTGAAATCACGGCAGATTTTTATCTGCGCCAAGATCGCCCGGAGGATGCCGCCCGCATTATAAAAGCCACATTGAAGCAGGAGCCTGGTTCAGTTTTTGCCGGCTATTTGCAAAACCTTTTAACACCCCGTAACAAAAGTGGGATGCCAGCTTTGATCAACCCCCGCATGGGACTGTCCGAAGCGCTGTATGATGTAGCAACTATTTTCTCTGCCGAGGACCGCCCCCGTCAGGCTTTGTATTGGGGGCAGCTTGCCCGTTATCTGGAACCGGAGTCCCCGGTGTTAAAACTGTTTGTAGCAAATGTTCTGTCACGTCTGGGTCAATTAAAAGAGGCGAACACTATTTATGAAGATCCCGCTTTACAAGATCCATTCAAATGGTCAGCAGACCTCAACCGGGCAGCCAATTATTTTGAGCAAAAGAACCATGCAAAGGCGCTGCAACTGCTAAAAGATATGCGCGCGCGCAAGCCGGGTCGAGTGGATGTTTTAAGTCTAAAAGGGGATATTCTGCGAGATCAGGAGCGGTATTCCGAAGCAATTGATACGTATTCCGAAGCAATTACGCTGCTTGAACCTGTCGGCCCGCAATACTGGAATCTTTATTACGCCCGCGGCATTGCCTATGAGCGATCAGACCAGTGGCCACAAGCAGAAGTAGATCTTCTAAAAGCTCTGGAGTTAAGCCCCGATCAACCCCATGTTTTAAATTATCTTGGCTATTCCTGGATCGACATGGGGAAAAATATTGAAAAGGGTAAGGAATTTGTTTACCGGGCGGCCATACTTGAGCCTAATAACCCTTATATCATTGATAGTGTTGGGTGGGGGCTTTATAAATTAGGACAATTTGAGGATGCAGTGGAATACCTGCAAAAAGCCGTAAAATTACGCCCGCAAGACCCCGTCATTACTGATCACCTGGCAGATGCCTATTGGCAAGTAGGCCGCCGCGCAGAAGCCAAATTCTTATGGCGTCAGGCTTTATCCTTCAAGCCGGAACCTGATTTAAGAAAAATACTGGAGCGTAAATTGTTATACGGGCTGGACTCCGGTTCTCAAAGGTAGGGCCATGCGTCTGCTATCCTCTGCAAAGCTCAATCTCACCCTTGAAATTACTGGAAAGCATGCCAACGGCTACCATGAACTCAATAGCCTGTTTAGTTTTCTGGATCTGGCAGATGTGGTGGAAATTCGGCCCAGTTCTACCCCGCAGATAAACTTTAATGGCCCTTTCGCCTCTCTTGTTGATCCGCAGGAAAATACATTGACTCAAGCCCTTTACTATTTTGAGAAAGAGACAGGATCCTGCCCTTGCTTAACGATTACGGTGACCAAAAACATCCCCACAGGAGCCGGGCTGGCTGGAGGATCAGGCAATGCAGCAGCTGTGTTGAGTTATTTACAAGACGCCTGCACCATACCTGAGAAAAGCATTATAAAAATAGCTGAAAAAGTAGGAAGCGACACCCCGGCCTGTCTGGATTCCCGGCCGAAACAGGTGACGGGGACCGGAGGCATCATTCGCCCCTTGCCGGCATTGCCGCCGTTTTATTGTGTATTGGTTAAGCCTCAGGCCAGTTTGGGTGCCGGGGAAGTTTATCAGCACCACAATTATTCCGGACCCAAAACAATATCCAATATTCCTGACTTTTCTGACCTTGCCGGGCTGATTGACTATCTGAATGCCCACCCAAATGATTTAACGGCCAGTGCGACTTCTCTTTGCCCTGAAATTGAGGAAATTATTAAAAAGATCGCAGTACTACCCGGGTGTTTGCTTGCGCGTATGACGGGAAGTGGCAGTACCTGTTTCGGAATATTTGCCACAAAACCTGAAGCCGATCAGGCCATAGAAATGTTGAAAGGGTCGGAATACTGGCTGGCTACGGCCCAGCCTCTAAGTTGATTGTTTTACCCGGTTTGAAGAAAATACAACGCCAAAACCACCAGCCACACAGCCGTTAGAATAATCCCGATCATCAACGTAGGCCACAAAATGCCCTTGGTTTGATCATCTGATACCAGGTGGCGGTTGATTTCATATTCATCAAAGCGGTTTTGCAGATCAACAAATTTCTTTTGCAGTT
>JANQSM010000164.1 GCA_028284025.1 Alphaproteobacteria bacterium
CGATGACCACCTGACCAATGCCTTTCGCCAGAAACATATTTATGATGCCATGGGATGGAAACTACCGGTCTTTGCCCACGTGCCGATGATTCATGGCCCAGATGGCGGCAAGCTTTCCAAGCGCCATGGAGCACTGGGTGTGGGTGAGTATCAAAAAATGGGTATTTTTTCTGAAGCCATGTGCAATTATCTGCTGCGCCTGGGGTGGGCAAAAGGTAACGAAGAAATTATCCCGCGCGATAAAGCCATTGAATGGTTTGACTTGGCTGGCATCGGTAAATCCCCAGCCAAGTTTGATATGGATAAACTGCTGCATTTAAATAGTCACTACATGAAAGAAAAAGAAGATGCTGCTTTGCTGGACCTGGCCTTGCCATTTATTGAAGAAAAAACAGGCCGTCTCCTTAGTGATCAGGAAAAAACATATTATCTGGCAGCGATGAATGATCTGAAAGATCGCGCCAGAACCTTAATTGATCTGGCAGATGCTGGTTTGTTTCTAACTGTTCAGGACCCGGCTCCTGAAAATGAAAAAGCCACCACTTTACTGAAAGAAAATGCTGCGCTGCTGCCGGACCTCATGAATATGCTGGAACAAAACTGGCATGCTGATACGCTTTTTGAAACTGCCAAAGAGTTTGCGGCTAGTCATGACATGAAAATTGGCCAACTGGCACAAGGCCTGCGCGTGGCTGTCACTGGCCAAACCAAAGGCCCCAGTGTATTTCATATTTTGCAAGTATTTGGTGCTGAAGAAAGTCGCCGCCGCCTGACCCACAGTCTGGAACAAATCTAATGGAACTGGTACCGCTTTGGTTTTTGTATGCCTTACTCTCTCACAATTGTCATTCCGACCTCCGAGCCGGAATCTAGAAAGTAAATTCATGCACCTTTGAGATGCCGGGTCGTAGCCCGGCATGACAAGGCTGAAGCCTTAATTGTGCACCTGCGAAGAATTCATTGAATGTTAACCATTATGGCGGTAAAGTAGAGGCGTCTTGTGTTACCTATTGTGAGGAAGAAAATATGTCTAAAGCGAGCACTGCTGTGAACCAGAATGTATCTAAATCTTATAAACTTGAAACGGATAAAGGGTCATTTGACCTGCCAGTTTATTCGCCTACCAATGGCCCGGATGTGATGGATGTCACCAAGCTATACGGTGAAACCGGATTATTTACCTATGATCCAGGATTTGCCTCTACGGCATCTTGTGAATCTAAAATCACTTTTATTGATGGTGAAGAAGGAATCCTAAGATATCGCGGCTATGATATCGCAGATCTGGCTGCCAACTGTACTTTTATGGAAGTTGCCCGCCTATTGATTTATGGAGAGCTTCCCAACAAAAAAGAAAAAGAAACATTTGAAAACCAGATTACCTATCACACCATGGTGCATGAGCAAATGCACTTTTTCTATCGTGGTTTTCGCCGTGATGCACACCCAATGGCCATTATGGTAGGTGTGGTCGGCGCACTATCTTCGTTCTACCATGATAGTCTGGATATTACGAACCCTGAGCATCGCGAATTATCTACACACCGATTGATCGCAAAAATGGCGACTCTGGCAGCGATGACTTATAAATACGCTGTAGGACAACCGTTTATTTATCCGCGTAATGACTTGTCCTACACAGAAAACTTTTTGCACATGTGTTTTTCTGTACCAAGCGAACCTTACGTTGTGAACCCAACAGTGGCCAGTGCCATGCGTCGGATTTTCATTTTGCATGCGGATCACGAACAAAATGCTTCCACTTCAACGGTACGCCTGGCTGGATCCTCCGGTGCTAACCCGTTTGCCTGCATCGCAGCTGGAATTGCCTCTTTGTGGGGACCGGCGCACGGTGGAGCCAACGAAGCAGTTTTGACTATGCTGGATGAAATCGGTTCAAAGGAAAACATTCCTGAATTTGTGAAAAAAGCCAAAGATAAAAATGATCCATTCCGCCTTATGGGCTTTGGCCACCGGGTTTATAAAAACTATGACCCACGCGCCAAGGTGATGCAGGAATCCTGCCACCAGGTTCTAAAAGAGCTGGGAGTTAATGATCCCAAACTGGAATTGGCGATGGAGCTGGAGCGTCTGGCATTGGAAGATGATTATTTTGCTGAGAAAAAGCTATACCCGAATGTGGACTTTTACTCCGGCATTATCTTAAAAGCTATCGGCTTTCCAACCAGTATGTTTACTGTGCTATTTGCTTTAGCCAGAACCGTGGGTTGGATTTCACAATGGCGGGAGATGATCGAAGATCCGCGTCAGCGTATTGGTCGCCCACGTCAGCTTTACACAGGTGAAGGCGAACGCAAGTTTGTGCCTTTGAGCAAAAGATAAGCGCACCTAGTTTATATATTCTAGAACAACCCGGGCAGCTTCCTTGCCCGGGTATGTTTCATCCACAGAAAGCATATCCAGACTTTTCTTTACTCCGGTCAGCTGCTTTGTAACGGCTTGACTATCTTCCATCAAATCCAGCATTCCCATGTAGATTTTTTGTGGCTCACAATCATTCTGAATAAATTCTGGCACAATGTCGCGGTCCTGCAAAATATTGATCAAACTTGCGTAACGTACCTTGACCAACCGTTTGATAAACTGGAATGTCAGCCAGCTCATTTTATAAGCAATCACCTGGGGAGTATGCGCAGCACCCAGCTCAACACTCACTGTGCCAGAAGTTGCCAACGCCAGTTGGGAAGCAGCATAGCAATCTACCTTGTCCTCATGTGCCAGAATTACTTTAGTTGGCATTTTCCAATCTTTGATAAAATCTTCAATTAAGTCCTGAGTCACATGCAAAGCCGGAATTACAAATACGCAATCCTGATTACGATCATAGAGTTTCTTTGCTACCGATTCAAAAACGGGCAAATGTGTTTGAATCTCTTTCTTGCGGCTGCCGGGTAACAGCGTGATAACGTCTTTGTTCCTTGGAATATCATACTTTTTCAGAAAAGTTGCCTTGTCTCCCTGGTCAAATTTTCCTTTCACAGCCGGGTGACCGACAAATGTAGTTTTAAGGCCATGAGCTTCAAAAAATGGCGGCTCAAACGGCAGCAATACCATTAGATGATCTACCAGGCGTGCTAACTTTTTCGCCCGGCCTGGTTTCCACGCCCACACAGTTGGTGCCACGTAATGCACTTTTGGAACGTCAAATTTGCGCGCTTTCAATTTTTGAATAACCCGGTGGCAAAAACCCGGTGCATCAATAGTCACCAGTACATCTGGCTGCTCTTCAATAATGTGATCTACGGTCTGATTAATGCGCTGCTTGATGGAAAAGATATGCGGCAACACTTCTGTTAACCCCATCACGGAAATTTCTTCAATATTAAACAGGCTCTGTAAACCTGCATCCTGCATTTTCTCTCCTCCCACGCCGGCAAAGGAAGCACTGCGTTTTTGCTTCTTGATTGCCTTCATCAAGGTCTTTCCAAGTTGATCTCCTGAAGGTTCACCGGCAATGATGTAAATTTTAGGCATATGTCTCCACCGTTGTGATGAACATGTTGTGTTGATTTGCCAAATCAATCACCTGATCCTGATCCAGAATTTGAGTTGTGTGGGCACTGATAGCAATTCCACAAAGCCCTGCGGTGATCGCATGTTTGACTGTTTCCGGTCCGATAGTAGGAAGATCCGCACGGGCTTCCTGACTCTGTTTCATGGCCTTAACCAATACCCCGGCAGGGCCTTCTTTTCTAAGATAAGCATAGCGCTGAATCAATGCATCTGTGCCTTCCACAGCTTCCACCCCAATCACGATGCCTTGCTGTACGATGATCGCTTGACCGATATCCAAAGGTGCCATCACGTGTAAAGCATTCAAGCCCACCTCAATATCATTTTGTGCCTGCGCATCAGGTAAGGCTTGCGTCAGAACCCCACTCTTTACCGTCAAAGACTGATTCAATACATCATTGGAACCAACAACCCGAAACCCTTCTGACTCTAGCTCTTCAATTAGGGCCCGCAGCAGCTTATCATCTCCCAGGCCGCCTAAACCCACCTTGGCAACAATCTTTTTGCCCCGGCCATCTAGTTTTAAATTAAAAAGTGAGGGTCGTTTCAACTGACCCGCCATAACCAGTTCCTCACATCCGTGATTCTTCAAAGTATCAATGGCTTTTTGTACCGCACCCAGTGGCACAACATCATATTCAACACCTGCAAAAAACTCTGATTTAAATTGTCCAGAAAACCCTAGA
The DNA here is from genome assembly GCA_028284025.1 of Alphaproteobacteria bacterium. Classification (GTDB taxonomy): domain Bacteria; phylum Pseudomonadota; class Alphaproteobacteria; order JANQSM01; family JANQSM01; genus JANQSM01. Next base: position 4,221 of record JANQSM010000164.1, read on the forward strand.
ACAAAGACGCTCCGACCCTGATCCTGACAAGCCTTTACAATCTGCACAGGTAAATCCCCTTGACCGGCCAGCACCCCAAGTTTTGTCAAAGATTGTGAAGAAGATTCAGGCAGACTGTTTTGATTCATAATTCTGGTTAGCAGTTGGTTGGCATAATCCGATGGAGGATTCCCCCTGGATGAACTTTAGCAAACCCTGTACCACTTCGTCATCTGCAAATTGATCCGCAACATCCGCCAGTCGCTCATTCATGGTCCCCTCATTCGCAAAAAGCTGACGGTACGCCTGGCGCAGGCGGTGAATTTGTTCGCGTTCAAATCAGTTGCGTTTCATCCCTACAATATTAAGGCCTGATAATTTTGCACGCTCCCCCATGACCGTGCCGTATGGAATGACATCGTGTTCCACTCCCGACATGCCACCAATCATGGCATATGATCCAATACGTACAAATTGACGGACAGCGCTTAGTCCCCCCAAAATAGCACAATCACCAACTTCCACGTGCCCTGCAAGGGTCGCATTATTCGCCATAATCACATTGTCTCCCACAATACAATCATGGGCCACATGAGAAGCCACCATAAACAAGCAATTATCCCCAATTTTAGTCATTTTGTGTGGCTCTGTATGGCCAGGGTTCATGGTCACATGTTCACGAATCACATTGTTTCTGCCAATCACCAATTTGGCAGGTTCCCCTTGTTTATATTTTTTATCCTGAGTCATAGATCCAATTACAGCAAAAGGAAAAATAACTGTACCTGCGCCAATCTGCGTACTGCCTTCTACAACCACGTGGGATTTTAATTCGACATTATCACCAAGAGAAACCGTTGCCGCTACCACACAATAGGGACCAACTTTAACGCCTTCCCCAAGGGTTGCGCCATCCTCTATAATTGCTGTCGGGTGAATAGAATTTTCCATGATTTTAAGATAATCGCCCCAATACCAGAACAACAGGGCAAAATCCTTGTTAATGGTCAAAAAAGGTTACGAAATGTTACTTGCTACTTTTCATCCAATAGCATGGCGGAAAACATGGACTGGGCCACCAGGGTGCCATCAACGTAAGCTTCGGCAGCGAACTTCCAAACGTTACGCTTGTTTTTCTTTTTCTTCACATGCAATCGTAATTCATTGCCTGGTACAACGGGTTTGCGGAACTTGGCTCCATCCACGGACATGAAATAAACCAGGCTGCCTTCAGCCTCTTCCCCTAAAGTTTTTACCACTAAAACTGCTGCCGTTTGGGCCATGGCTTCAATAATCATCACACCAGGCATCACTGGCCGAGATGGAAAATGACCTTCAAAAAAATGATCGTCTTCGCGCACGCGCTTAATCCCCACGGCGGATTTATCCAGAATCACTTCGCGCACTTCATCAATCAGAAGCATCGGCGGGCGATGTGGGATCATTTGCATGATAGCATCCCGGTCCATCACGCCGTCCAGAATCTGGTCTTCGGCTATATCTTTTTTCTTCATTTGCATCTTTGGTATTGCTGGCATTTATCTGACCTAAAAAAAATGTTGTGCGATATTATGGTTTATTTGTCAATTTTTTTAACATAGTTGTCTGGCGATGCCACTGTTTGATCGGAACAGCGGGGATACCGCCAACGGTTGTTTTATCCTCTATATCACGCATAACCCCGCTTTTGCTAGCAATTTGAACAAAATTTCCAATTTTTAAGTGACCAGCCAGGCCTACCTGCCCGCCCAGGGCTGTGTAATCTCCAATAACCGTACTTCCGGAAATTCCAACTTGCGAGACAATGATACAACATTTACCAATTTTGACGTTATGAGCAATCTGCACCAGGTTATCAATCATGGTGCCATCCCCGATTTGCGTATCCGGCCCGCTACCTCGATCAATACTGGTATTGGCGCCAATTTCAACGTCATTTCCTATGATAACACGCCCTAACTGGGGAATAAGCACTGGTTTTTGGGCATCTGGTGCAAACCCAAATCCTCGTGCACCGATACTGGCCCCCGCATGGACCGTAACATTACTACCCAAAATACAGTATTCCAAAGAAACATTGGGACCAATCGTACAGTTATCGCCTATTTTAACGCCATGGCCAACCACCACGCCAGGGGCAATAAAGCAATTCTTACCAATTTCAGCTTTTTTCCCAACTACCGCCGTTGGAGAAACCTGTGTGCCTTTGCCAACTTTGGCAGATTTAGCAATCGGGTCCTTAAAAGCTGCATCTTTGGGGGAAGGCAACGGATATAACGCATTGGCAAAAACACCATAGGCCTTGTAAGCATCCTTTGCCACCAAAAGAGCCATGCCATCAGGCGCAAAGTCAACAGCACTTTCTTCCACAA
>JANQSM010000167.1 GCA_028284025.1 Alphaproteobacteria bacterium
GCCGGAAGAGGATCAATAAGAGGATGCATACCATGAAAAAAGCTCTGATCGTTTTTGCTATGATAGTGTTTGCCGGCCCGGTATTTGCGCAAGGGATGGGCCTGAACAATCTGAAAGGCAAGATCCCGGTTACCATTGAAGCCGATAACGGCCTGGAATGGTTGCGGGATGAGAATGTCTATATCGCCCGAGGGAATGCTTTGGCAACCCGGGGGAATTTTTCTGTGCAGGCTGATGAGCTAAAAGCTTTTTACAAAGGTAAAACCGACGACAGTGAGATCAACCGCATTGAAGCCATCGGTCATGTTCATATTAAAACTGAAGATCATGACGGTTATGCAGAATATGGGGAATATAATGTGCCGGAAGGAACCTTGCACCTGACAGGTAAGAATCTACGTTTGGTGACAGATACGGATACTGTGACAGCAGAGGATTATATTGAATACCGTGAGTTTGATAAAAAGGCGATTGCGGTTGGCAATGCCACCGTCACACGAGAGAAAAACAAGTTGAAATCTGATCTTTTGACAGCAAATTTTGTTGAAAATGCTGCGGGCGATATGGAAGTTTCAACCGTAAAAGCTGACGGCAATGTCGTCATTACCACGCCGGAAGAAAAAGTTGTTGGCAGACAGGGAGTATATACATTAAAAACCGGATTAGCGGTGCTAACCGGGGGTGTTGTCATTACCCGTCAGGACAATGTTTTGCGCGGAGAAGTAGCTGAAGTCAACCTGAAAACCGGAGTCAGCCGACTGTTGACAGGTAATAAGGGACGTGTCAGAGGTGTTTTTTCTCCGCAAAAAGGCTCTTAAAAAACGGAAAAAAATATTCTAAGAACAAAAAAGCACTGAAAGAAAAACTATGGTTACCTCAATAAAACCCAGAATTATTAAAAATTTGAAGACTGGCTTACAGGCTCATAATCTGGGAAAAAGTTATAAAAACAAACCGGTTTTACGTAAGGTCAGCGTTTCTGTGCAGCGCGGCGAGGCTGTCGGGCTATTGGGGCCTAACGGAGCAGGAAAAACCACCTGCTTTTATATTATGACCGGACTGATTTCGCCGACTGAAGGTCGTGTGGAACTTGATGGAACGAGTATTACCAGTTTGCCGATGTATCGCCGGGCACGGTTGGGAATCGGCTATTTACCGCAAGAATCCTCTATTTTTAGAGGGTTAAACGTGGAAAATAACATTCGGGCAATTCTTGAAACCGTTGAAAAGAACCGGGATCGGCGCGAATCTATGCTGGATGAGCTGCTAGAGGAATTTTCCATTGCTCACCTGCGCCAAACCCCTGCTCTGGCTTTGTCTGGCGGGGAACGGCGGCGGGTAGAAATTGCACGTGCGCTGGCTTCTAAACCCAGTTTTATCCTGCTGGATGAACCCCTTGCGGGGATTGACCCCATCGCTGTGAATGATATTCGGGACCTGATCGCTCATCTAAAAGATAGGGGGTTAGGGGTGCTGATTACTGACCATAATGTACGTGAAACTCTTGAAATCGTTGATAGAGCTTATATTCTCCATGAAGGTGTGGTGCTGATGGAAGGCACCGCTGACGAAATCGTTTCCCATAAAGATGTGCGTCGCGTTTACCTTGGAGAAAGGTTCTCCCTGTAAAATAATAAAAGAATTGAATTAATTAAGACGAACAGCCAGGGATTATGGTCGATCAGAAGCTTAATTTAAACCAGTCACAGTCTCTTGTGATGACGCCGCAGTTGCAGCAAGCTATCAAGCTGTTGCAGGTATCAAATATGGAGCTGGCGGAATTTCTGGAGTCGGAGATTGAGCAAAACCCTCTTCTGGAGAAAGGTGAGGGGGATTCGTCCTTGGTGGAAGAAGCGGCAGCGCCTGACCAGACAGATCAAGATCATGATTACACCGAAAATACAGACAGTTATGAGCACTTGGAACAAAGTGAAAATATGCCCAATGGGGATCAGCCACTGGATGTGACGGAAGAAGACTATTATTCTGGCGACAGTGTTAATATTGATGGCAATGCAGTGGATTGGGGGGCCTCAACCTCTTCTTCCAGCCGGGCTTTTGATGAGGATACCCGGGCTTTTGATGAAAACCTGACTGAGGACATCAGTTTACGGGACCATTTATCACAGCAAATTGGCGTGGAAATTAAGGATCAGGCAGATCAGTTTATTGCCGCTTTTCTGGTGGATTGCCTGGATGAAACAGGCTACATGCGTGAAGAAACAACCCAGATTGCCGTACAACTTAACTGTCCAGTAGACAAAGTGGATGCAGTGCTGGGTGCTGTACAGCAGTTTGACCCCGCCGGTTGTTTTGCCCGTGATTTAAAAGAATGCCTTGCTTTACAGCTGAAAGACCAGAATCGTTTGGATCCGGCGATGGAAGCCTTGCTAGAAAATCTTGAAATGCTGGCAAGCGGTAAAATCCCTGAATTATGTAAGCTGTGTGGCGTGGATATGCAGGATTTGGCTGACATGATTGCTGAAATCAAGGCGCTGAATCCAAAGCCTGGCGATAAATTCCGCAGTGAACAGACTGAAACATTGATTCCAGACGTGATTGTAAAGCTGCGATCTGATGAAACCTGGCATGTGGAGCTTAATACCAACAACTTGCCAAAGGTATTGGTAAATAATCGTTACTACGCCCAAGTGAAAGGCCAGACCAAGAAAATGTCCTCCCAGGATCAAAAATATCTGGGGGAATGCTATCAAAATG
>JANQSM010000168.1 GCA_028284025.1 Alphaproteobacteria bacterium
GTTTTCTAAAGCAACCAAAGAGCAGATGGAAAAATTTTCCATCTGCTCTTTGGTTGCTTTAGAAAACTTGTCAAAATTGCTTTTGGCAGCTTTCATCGCTTCATCCATCTGAGCTGATGCATTCATAGTTGACGATTTTGTCATAGCGTTTTAACTCCAGTCTAAATATTAAAAATCCAATTCACAAAATTGTGCACCGCACAAATATGAATATAAGGGATAAAATTCCCTATTTCAAGAACTTTTTTGTGCGCTGCACAAAAAATATTTTACGGTCACATAACCACCCCGATGTCTTACCAGGAGCAGGGAGTATAACGCAAACCATTAACCTTTTAAAGAAATTTCTTTAAAAATTCCGTGACCATTTTATTACATTCATACATGGGCATGCGCGATTTTGCGTGCTTCCTCCTCCAAAAGTGTTGCATAAAAGCACCACAACTTGCTTCTACTGTAGGGTGATATTCCGCCTCTGGACAAAATTGCAGCCTGTTGATAACCTATAAGGATGAAGCTCATACAGGCGTGGGGCGGATACCGCCTTGTTTTCATTTTTCTTTTAGGACTCTGCTTTTTGCCGGCTGCGCCGGCGCAAGCAAAGTATGCCTCTATGATAATTGATGCCCAGACCGGCACAATCCTGCATGCAGTCAACCCCAATAAACGCTATTACCCGGCTTCTCTGACCAAAATGATGACTATGTATATGGCGTTTGAAGAACTTTCCGCTGGAAAACTGCAACTGAATCAAAAGCTTAAAGTTTCCAAATATGCCAGCCGGCAACCGCGCTCCAAGCTATGGATGGAACCAGGCAGCACCATTACTGTTAAAGATGCCCTACTTTCCCTTGTAACCCGTTCAGCTAATGACGCAGCTGTTGTATTGGCGGAAAGCATTGCCGGGTCAGAAAAAAAGTTTGCCCACCGCATGACTCAAACTGCACTGAAGATTGGCATGCTGAACACGCGCTTTAAAAATGCCAGCGGCCTGCCCAACAAAGGACAAGTGAGCACTGCCCGCGATATGGCCTTACTTGCACGATCTTTGATGATCCGCTTTCCACAGTATTATCACCTTTTTGGGACAGAACGTTTTAAATTCCGCGGCAACACCATTGTGGGGCACAATAATTTTGTAAAAAGCTATCAAGGGGCCGATGGCTTAAAGACCGGTTTTATTAATGCTTCTGGCTATAACCTTGTTGCCTCTGCCAAACGGGACAAGATCCGCTTAATTGGTGTTGTTTTTGGAGGGCTTTCAGCTAAATGGCGAGATAAGCATATGACCAAATTGATGGATTATGGCTTTATCAAGGCCGATACAGTTATTGCTTCGAAAGAGGAAAAAAAACAGGCCAGGCTCGAAAAACGGGAACAGTACGCACAACAACGGGAAAAGTTCTTTGAACAAGCGCGTGAAAAAGGTCAAACACTTGCTTTAAACCGTACGGTCAAGGCTGAGGGTACTGTTACATTTTCAAAGATAGAGCAACCGCAGCTTAATGCAGAAATTCTACCTATCAAAAAGCCAGCACTTTAGTCTTTCCGCCTTAATGTGGGGAACAGAATCACATCACGGATACTGTGAGAATCCGTTAACAGCATAATGAGTCGGTCAATGCCCAAGCCCCAACCGCCAGTTGGAGGTAGACCATGTTCTAATGCATCAAGGTAAGTTTCATCTACGTGCATGGCTTCTTCATCTCCTGCGGCGCGATCTTTGGTCTGATCCTCAAACCGAGCGCGCTGGTCAATCGGATCCGTCAGTTCACTAAATGCATTGGCAATTTCCCAGCCATTAACAAAACTTTCAAAACGTTCAGCCAAACGTGGCGTTTCCCGGTGTACTTTGGCAAGAGGTGAAATCTCTCTTGGAAAGTCCGTGATATGGATGGGTTGTACCAAATCCCCTTCTACTTTTTCTGCAAAGACTTCTTCTACCACGTGCCCCCACTTAGCAAATTTGGGGACTTCAATGCCTAAGTCCTTGGCAGCTTTAATCGCTTCCTTGTCAGACTTAAGAGCTAAAAAATCGACGCCGGTTTTTTCTTTCACAGCCTCTGTCATAGATTGACGTGCCCACGGCGCTTTATATTCTATTTCCTTATCCCCAAACCGCAGCTTGGTTTTACCAAATACCTTTTTGCATACATATTCCACGACATTTTCTGTCAGTGTCATCATGTCAGAATAATCAGCAAAGGCTTGGTAGGATTCAATCGAAGTAAATTCTGGATTGTGCTTAACTGAAATACCTTCATTACGGAAACATCGGTTGATCTCAAACACACGCTCAGATAACCCGCCAACCACCAACATTTTTAAATAAAGCTCTGGCGCAATACGCAAATACATATCCTGATCCAGCGTATTGTGATGGGTTTTAAATGGCTTGGCAGCCGCCCCACCGGGTATAGGGTGTAACATCGGCGTCTCAACCTCCAGATAGTCATTCTCCAGAAAATATTGACGGATAGCGCCGATAATCTGGCTTCGCAGGCGCAAAGTTTGCCGAGAGTCCTCATTCATAATCAGATCCAGATAGCGCTTACGATAGCGCATTTCCACATCTGCCAACCCTTTATAGTTATCTGGCAGGGTCGCCAGTGATTTGGACAGCACCTTGACATCTGTTGCGTTCACCGTTAATTCCCCGCGGGGTGTTCGGCGGATATAACCTGTTACACCAATCATATCACCCTGGTCCAGCAGGCCAACAATCTCTAACTGTGACTCAGATAAATCCTGCTTATGCGAAAACACCTGAATACGGCCAGTATAATCCATAAGGTCAATAAACATGCCTGAATTACGAATCGACATGATCCGCCCAGCCAGGTGCACGCTATCCTTTGTTACTTCCCCATCAGGGAGATCCTTATATTTTTCCTGTAGATCTAGCGTGTCATGGGTCTTATCAAAATTATAGGGATAAGGGTTAATATCCAACTGGCGCAGTTTTTCCGCTTTCTCCAGACGGATTTTACGAAATTCATGCGCCGATGGTTGCTGATCAGATGAAGATTGCTTTTTTGCTGTCATAATGCAGCAAAGCTAAGGCTTTGACAGGAAAAGGTCAATAGACTTTATTCTTGAATAGATTGGGAAACCTGTGTCAGGTACTGACCGCAAAATGCTTTGATCGGCCGGTAGTTCTCTGGCATGCGCAAGCAGAAATCTGCTACTTTTGAAGCTTCACAGTTACTTGCCACTTTTAGCATGTGATATGTGTAATCCCCATTATCAATGCGACCATCCAGGTTCAGGTCTTGTGCATCTTTTTCCTGCATAAACGTCTGCAATAAACTTAAATAATCACGCACTGAAATGCTGCCATCTTGATCTTTATCCGCTAAACAAATTGTTGGCTTTTCAACAGGAATAGGCTCTGGCGCAACGGCTGCTTTTGCCACAATACTCACACATAAAACGCTCAGAAATAAAAAGACGAATAGTCGACCCATAACGCTTAACCCTCTGGTTGTCCTTATCTTCATCATGAAGAAAGAAGGTTAAGGTTGTCTTAAAGCATCAAGGTAAGGGCTTGAGAATCAGTACTTACATACCGGCATATATTCATGCCGCTGAAAGAATTTTGCTTGCTCATTACAAAATTGAGCAACAGGGATGTATTTTTCCGGCACATGGTGACAGAAATCAAATAGTTCTGCCGGGTTACATCCTTCAGAAGCATACATTAAGTAATAAATGTAATCAGCACTGTTTACCTGACCGTCATTGTTCATATCGACAGAATCAGATTCCAGATACACTTTTAAGATCTGCATATAGTCATTAATAGTAATAATGCTGTCTTGATCACGATCCACGGCACACAAGCCCGTCGCATTAGCAGAATGGCGCGCAACGCAGTCTACGCTGTCCAGACTGATGTGATCTTCTTGTCCCTGGGCTGAAATCATCGGATCATCTGTATAGATAATCGCAGTAGCTGGAACGGTTATCATCACACATATCAGAAAAAGAAAGAAAACCGCCTTTTTCAACATATTAAAAATTCCTGCTCTTGTTTTTGTCTTCTTTAACAACTGTTGAAGAAAAACTAACTTGGTACTTTTTGTACTTTTTTATCATGAGTACCGATCATCAAAGAAACAAATCTTATGGTTGAATCGGACTCAATCAGGATTTATAGGAACGGTTTACAGTATCCCCTCAAGATATTCAAGCACTTTTTGTCTATTTTTATACCCATAACAGAAAAAAGCCGCGACTGTGAATAAGCCGCGGCTTTCCGAAAAGGTTTACCTGTTTAAGGTTTTAACGACCAGGCTACATCATGCCCATTCCAGGCATGCCGCCCATACCCCCCATATCTGGGGCAGCTGGACCAAGGTTGTCATTCTTTGCTTCAGGTTTTTCAGCTACCATCGCTTCTGTCGTAATCAACAATCCAGCGATTGAAGCTGCATCCTGCAACGCTACACGAACAACTTTAGTTGGGTCGATAATACCAGACTTCACCATATCAGTGTATTCCTTAGCCTGGGCATTGTACCCAAACGTCTGGCCCTTGCTTTCCAGAACCTTGCCAACAACAACGGCACCATCAACACCGGCATTCTCAGCAATCTTACGAAGGGGTTCCTGCAAGGAGCGTCGAACGATATCCACACCAACACGCTGATCGTCGTTCTCTGGCTTAACTTTATCAAGAGATTTCAGACTGCGCAGCAGAGCAACACCTCCGCCGGGAACAATACCTTCTTCCACAG
>JANQSM010000189.1 GCA_028284025.1 Alphaproteobacteria bacterium
CCGGTGTACCACGTATTTTTCAGGTAATGGTTGAAAATATCCTGCATGATTTGGAAGAAGGGCAAAAGCTTTTCAGCTGCACGGTTTCATCCCGTTTGACAGAAGGGGATATTGCTGCCCATTTAAAAGGTTTTTTAGAAGATTATCCGGCAGTTGAGTTGGGGAGTTATCCTTATTTTAAAGATGGCAAGTTTGGTGTCAGCCTTGTTTTGAGGAGTTATCAAGAAGATGCCGTAGCAAGTGCAGCTCAAGCTCTGGAGGCCTTGCTACAAGATCTTTACACAAAAAAGCAGCAACAGGCTTAAGTTTTTCATTGGCATCTGTTCTAAAACCCATTATTAAAGAATCTTATTTGAGCGCTCGTGGCGGAACAGGTAGACGCTGCAGACTTAAAATCTGTTGGGATAGTATCCCGTGCCGGTTCGACTCCGGCCGAGCGTACCATATACTCTCTTGCTTTATTTGGATTTCAACAACAGCATTTTTTTAGATCTGAACTCCGCTAGAAGGATCGTCTTGTCGGCCTGGGTAATTTGCATTTGTTTGATACAATTTATTTTGCAGAATATAGCTGAGAATTTCCTCAGGAACACCATCTGGTTCTTGTCCGGCGGCAAGTTTCTCGCGAATGCCGGTTGAAGAAAGATCCATATCTACATCTTCCATAAAACACCAACCCGGTTGATTTAAATCCATTTCTTCAACGGCGTACTTTTGGTCCGCCATATAGTGCGCAGCCGGAGAAGCAAGGGCAGCATCGGAATAACCTGGACGATTAAGAATTGCCATTGGGTAATGGTCGGCTATTTCTTGCCAGCGTTCCCAGGTATGAAACTTTGCCAAATTATCAGCGCCCATAATCCAGATAAACTGGTCATCGGGGTGGGTTACGTTCAAGTGCTTAAGCGTTTCAGCAGTAGGAACATAGTCCTGTCCTTCAGGCACTAAATTCTTTTCAATATCTGAAGGAATCAGCCAAGATTGATGCTGTACAAGCAAGTGGCACATCGCTAATCGGTCTTTTAAAGGCGCCATCCCCGCGCGTTGTTTTTGCCAGTTCTGGGGTGTGACCAGCAACCAGATCTCATCTAGTTGCAACCGCTTATGTACAGCTTTTGCCACTTCAAGATAGGCGTTGTGTGGTGGGTTTGCCGAAGCCCCAAAAGCACCAATTCGTTTAGTCATCTCTAATCCTTTGATTTACTATAGGTCAGTGCCAGATTGATGGCAAATCAAGAAAAACGCTTGAGAATATCTTTCGCACGCCCTTGCCAGGTATAGTGGTCTTTAAAATCTTGATAAGCTTGTTGTCCAATGCTTTTCATCAGGTCGCGCTTGTTGTCCAATTTTTTTAAAGCTTTCACCCAGGCCAATATATCATCTGGTGGGCATAAAATTGCATTGTTATTGTGTTTTAGAACTTCATGTAATACGGGCAGGTCCGAGGCAATAATCGCGCGCTGGGCAGCCATATACTCAAATACTTTTAGTGGAGACATCCATTCCACTGTGTTGCCACTGCCGCCGGCAACGGCAACAATTCTTTGATAAGGGGCCAGTAAAACATGGAATTTTTTACGGATGGCTGCGGCGTTGGCGGGGGATAAAAATCCGTGCAGGGTAATATTTTTAAGATCTGCGATTTGTGGCTGCCAGAAAGCAATGTCTTTTTCCGTGCCGCCAATAATATGAAAGTCTGCAAATTCGCAGGACCGGGCCATGCCTAAAATAATATCAATGCCCCGCCCAGGATAAAGGTGACCAATGTATCCAACCTGTAATCGTTTGGTGCGAGGCCATTGTCTGGCTGCTGTGGTGGTGTCATCTGCTCCATCATGAGCCACCAGAATTTTGCTAGTAATGCTTGAAAAATCTTTTTTATAAAGTTTCTTCAACGCCGCAGAAATTACTACCAGGGTTTTAAAAGAGTGCCACTTGAAAGCCCATCGGGCTAAAGGAAAATAGAACTGCTTTTTGCTGATCGGGCTGTGGTGTTCCAAACCAACGCAAGGATGAAAAAAGCTTGCCAGGCAACATCCCAATACATCACGCCCAAAAATAATATCAGGTTTTGTTTTTAAAGCTTTTCGCATGGCCTGCCAGCTGTAAACCAGGTTCTTACCTTTAAAGCGAGGGAAAGGGATTTTGCAAATTTCAAAGGATTTTTTAACTCCGTAAAATTTGTAAAGATCTTGTGCATCAGATTTGTGAAAGTGAGGTGTGATAAGTTGTACCTCATGCCCCAGCGCTGCGAAGGCTGCACACATTTTCATGACATGCACACTGTTGGCATCGCGCGAAGGAAGTTTTGATTTTGCCAGATACGCAATTTTCATGAAACACCACAGAGATTATAGCAGAGCCAGAATTTCTTCGGCTACTTGATCCGGTTTTTTCAGTTGTGTTTTGTCTTCTCCGGGAAAAGCCTTGGCACGCATAGCTGTGTTGACTACTCCGGGATCAAAAATCTCAATGTCAATATTGGTGCGGCGGGTTTCCTGACGGTAAATCTGAGCCATAATCTCAAGTCCTGCCTTGCTGGCACTATATGCTCCAAAATAAGCAAATGGTTTTTTGGTGACTTTGGGTGCTCCCAGGAAAATCACCTTGGCGTTGTCTACCTGGCGCAATAAAGGATCCATGCTTCGAATCAGGCGAAAATTAGCGGTTAAGTTAGTAGCAATTACTTGATCAAAAACTTTTGGAGATGTCTGGTTTAGTGGGGTGATATCCCCTAGCATACCAGCATTACAGACCAGAATGTCCAGCTTACCAAATCGGTCATTGAGCATCGCTCCCAGCATGTCGACTTTTTCAGGTTGAGTCAGGTCCAGCGGTACGATGGTTGCACTCTCACCTGTTTCATTTTGAATAATGTCATCTACGGCTTCTAGATCTTTCACCGTACGGGCAGCAATAATGACGTGTGCACCGGCCTTGGCCAAAGCGATTGCGGTAGAAGCCCCAATCCCGCGTGATGCACCGGTTACCAGAGCTGTTTTTCCACTTAAATCTGTCACTCTAGGTTGTCTCTCGAATCAGGGAAATATTATCTCGACTATGATTACCGCCGTTTACATCAACCAGCGGGATAGGATAATCACCGGTAAAGACCGAATCTTCAAACTGCGGTGCATCATTGTTGCGGCCTTTTTCTCCCATTGCCTGGTATAGCCCATCTAATGAAATATATTTGAGCGAATCTACCCCGATCAGTTTCTCCACTTCTTCTACGGTGTGATTAGCGGCGATTAATTTAGATCGGTCCGGGGTATCGATGCCATAAAAACACGGCCAAGTTTTGGGAGGACTAGATACACGAAAATGAATTTCCTTGGCTCCGGCGGCACGTACCATCTCCACAATCTTGCGGGAAGTGGTCCCGCGCACGATAGAATCATCCACCAACACAACACGCTTACCTTCAAGGCATTTGCGGCTGGCATTATGTTTTAACTTCACACCCAGGTGGCGGATTTTGTCCGTGGGTTCAATAAAAGTACGGCCAATGTAATGGTTGCGGATAATCCCCATTTCAAATGGCAAGTTGGCTTCACGAGCGTACCCCATAGCCGACGGGTTTCCAGAATCAGGCACGGAAACAACAACGTCTGCATCCACGTGGCTTTCCTCTGCCAGCTTGCGACCGATATTAATGCGGGCTTCATAGACCGACCGGCCATCTACGATAGAATCTGGCCGGCTGAAATAGATGTATTCAAAAATGTCCAGTCGCTTATTGACTTTTTCAAACGGAAAGGAGCTTTCCAGCCCGTCATTCCCAATAAACAGCATTTCTCCTGGTTCAATATCCCGTACAAATTCTGCCCCGATAATGTCAAATGCAACACTCTCTGATGCAACGATATAGGCTTCTCCCAGTTTACCTAAAGAAAGAGGGCGCACACCATATGGATCACGCACGGCGATCATTTTGTCGTCAATTAACATTACCAGACAGTAAGCCCCGATCACTTTTTTCAAAGCCCATATCAACCTGTCTTTGAAAGTGCTTTCGCGACTTTTGGCGATTAAGTGGATAATAACTTCAGTATCAGATGTAGACTGAAAAATACGACCCTCGCGCACCAGCTCTTTGCGTAAGGTCATTGAATTAGTCAAGTTACCGTTGTGGGCAACAGCAAATCCCCCAAAATCCATATGCGCGAACAAGGGTTGGGTGTTGCGGGCAACAGTTTCACCAGAAGTGGAATAGCGGTTATGACCAATGGCAGCATAACCTGGAAGTGCGCGGATGATTTCTTCGTCTCCAAAAATCTCACCTACCAGACCCATATCGCGATGGGCAAAAAAGCGTTCTCCGTTGAAAGAGACGATTCCGGCTGCCTCCTGGCCGCGATGTTGTAATGCATGCAGTCCCAAAGCGGTATTGGCAGCTGCATCAACGTTACGATAAATCCCAAAAATGCCACACATACTTTTTATCCTCTGAGAGTGTTGATTTAGTTTGTTTTCACTAGTACGTCAACTGTTTTTACTCTTCTGTTTATTGTGGTTCCTGCGCATCAAAACTTTCTGGCAATTGTTCACGGAACTGGTGTCTTTGGTTTAAGAACTGGTCAATTTCAATATTTTCTTCAGGGAAAAGCGGGTCAATATATTCCTGGTATGTCGAAGGTCCAGAGGGTTCTTCCACAATTACCGGGTTTAAATCCCGTAAGATATTCTGCTCTTCTTGCGGCAATGCAGGAGGGTCTTCATATTCATACTCATAGATTTGGTCATAATCTGGCTCCTGCAGATCCTCTTGTTTTTTCTTGTCTTCATAGGGGGTGTACTTTTCAAAGATCTCTTTGGGTTTTTCGCGGTGTTTGTTGTAATTGTCTTCCGCTGTATCAAAACTTTCCCGTACTTTTTCAATGTTGGGGATGTGTTTATAAGCAAAATCACCCAGATGTTCCAGTACCGGTAGGCTGGCGGAATTGGCAATCCAGTCCGGTTTCTTGTTAGGGTACACCATCATTAAACCAACGTAGGCCAGAATCACAATTGCTGCCCCCTTTAAAATTCCGAATACAAAGCCTAAAGATTTGTCAAACATTCCGAATTTACTGGTTTTTACCAGCAGGATAATGGTTTTTGTTCCAACAGAAACCAACGCAAGCGTTGCAATAAACAGCAGAACAGCTGTAACCACATTTGCTACCAAAACATTGCCAATTACATCAACCATGCCATCCACGGCAAACGGGTAAATCCAGACAATAACCAGAATACCCAGAAGCCAGCCAATCATGGATAATACTTCAGTGACCAGTCCGCGGCTGTATCCTAGCAGGCAGAAAAATAACACCACGAATATAATCACGATATCCGCACTGTGAATAATGGAATTGCCTGACATGGGTTTTAACTCAAATTATTTGTACGGCTTTTGCCGGGTGTTCGTGTTTTAGTTCCCGGAAATACGTTACAAGATCATAACACTCGGATAAAGTCTTAACCGCAATCGGGGCGGTGTTGATAGTTTTTGCCTTGGGGCAAAGGGCTTGTTCAAATCCTAGCTTTTCTGCCTCCTTCAGGCGCACATCGGCCTGGGCAACCTGGCGAATTTCTCCGGACAGGCCAATCTCACCAAACAAAACGGTCGCTGGCGGCAAAGGCACATGAAGCATTGAGGAAATAAGGGCGGCGGCCACAGCCAGATCTGCGGCAGGTTCGGATATTTTCATACCGCCTGCTATATTCAAATAGACATCATTGCCTGCAAATTGCATACCGCATCGGGTTTCCAGGACAGCCAAAATCATGGATAACCGCGCATGATCCCAACCCACCACTGTACGGCGTGGAGTTCCTAGTGGGGAAGGGGCTACCAGTGCCTGGATTTCTACAAGCAAGGGGCGGGTTCCCTCCATGCCGGCAAAAACGGTGGAACCGGTGACTTGCTGGTCACGCTCTGACAAAAAGAGGGCGGATGGGTTCTCCACTTCTTGTAAACCGGTTTCGGTCATTTCAAATACGCCAATTTCATTGGCCGGGCCAAAACGGTTCTTCACTGCGCGCAAAATACGAAAGTTATGTCCCCGCTCACCTTCAAAATACAAGACTGTATCCACCATGTGCTCCAGAACACGTGGTCCGGCGATGGTTCCATCTTTGGTTACATGACCAACAAAAATAACGCTGGTGCCTTTTTTCTTGGCAACATGAATCAGCTCTGCGGTACAGGCGCGCACTTGGGCAACGGTGCCGGGGGCAGAATCCAGGGTATCAATATACATGGTCTGGATAGAGTCAATAATCAAAAGATCGGGCGCATCCGGACCATCAATGGTAGCAAGAATGTCGCGCACGTTGGTGGCTGATGCCAATTGTACAGGTGCTTCCGCGATATTAAGTCGTTTGGCACGCATGCGGATTTGTTCAATGGCTTCTTCACCGGATACATATCCTACTTTGCCAGATTCACTGATTTTAGCGGCGATTTGCAATAATAGCGTAGATTTTCCAATCCCCGGATCGCCACCGATTAAAATAGCAGAACCCTTTACCAGTCCCCCACCACACACTCTGTCAAATTCTTTTATGCCTGTGGCAGTGCGTGGAGCAGAATCATTTGCCTGCTGTAAGTCGGAAAATGCTATCTTGCGCCCGCCTTTTAGGCGAGATCCCGCAGGTGTTGCAGAACTGGCCTGTTCTTCAACAA
>JANQSM010000242.1 GCA_028284025.1 Alphaproteobacteria bacterium
GGCGGCTGGTTCCCACGTTGCTACAAGGCTGTCCTTGCCAAAGTAAAGGCCCAGCAACAGAATGGTCAGGGTGGCGAAAATAACGGTTTTGGAGCTTCCAGATTTTTTCTCATTTTCTTCATCTGCGAAAGAAGTATATTTTATATCATCTTTCAGCGCGTCTTCTACGGCGGCTTCTGCATCCGGTGTTGCTTCAGGTTCCGGCTCAGGCGGGGGAGGCGGTGCCTGCATCCAGATATGCCCGCAGTTGGTACATTTTACCTTCTTCCCCTTGGCGCCCAGCACCATGGGGTTGATGTTGAATTTTGTTGAGCAAGATGGACAGGTTAAAATCATAGAATCCAGATTACACATTTTTTAACAGCTTGCAAAAACAAGTTGATGGTTTTGCCTGTGTTGAATAAAAATCTGTGCTAATACTATTGCCAGCCATGAAAACATTAAAACCTGATATTGATCTGTCCGCTGGTGAGGAAATTGTTCGGTTTGACAATGTTGTCCTGCAATACGGCCAGCTGGATGACCTGGGACCAGCTATTTTAAAGGATGTGACGTTCTCTTTAGACCATGGATCCTTTCATTTTCTGACAGGCCAGAGTGGTGCCGGAAAATCGACTTTATTAAAATTGCTCTATCTGGGTTTAAAACCTACCCAGGGATTAATCCGCATGTTTGGGAAAGATGTGCATAAACTTACCCGTGTGGAATTACCTTATGTGCGCCGCCGGATTGGCATTGTATTTCAGGATTTTCGTCTGATTCCTCACCTGACAGCATTGGAAAATGTTGCATTACCTTTGGTTATTGGAGGGATGAAAAAAGATGCCATTCGTGAACATGTGGCAGATCTTTTAAATTGGGTTGGTTTGGAAGACAAAGTAAATCAGCTTCCTGCAACCCTTTCAGGTGGCGAGCAGCAGCGCGTTGCGATTGCCCGCGCCGTGATTACCAAACCAGGTTTATTGCTGGCGGATGAGCCAACGGGAAATGTGGATGATAAAATGGCAATGCGTATTTTATATCTTCTGGAGCAATTGAATAAAATGGGGACCACGGTTTTAATTGCTACCCATAATGATCACTTGATTGAACAGTTCGATTACCCACAAATTCATCTGGAGAAGGGGAAAATCAGTCATGTATAGCCAGCTTCGAAGATGGATTTCAGGCGGGAGCGGAAAAATCATCCAGGAGAATGATGATAGTACTCGCTATTTACCTCCCATCGTAACGGTAGTGGTATTTAAGTTGACCA
>JANQSM010000258.1 GCA_028284025.1 Alphaproteobacteria bacterium
AACAATGCGCGAATAATCTGACGGATCGGATTTACCCATTTTTTTGGTTCCATCACGCAAGCTCATTACCCGGGTGGCTTCCCCCATAATTTGTGGTTCGGGCAATGGAAAATAGTCTTCACCATATTGGCGGTTGAAAGCGCCGGCAATATCGCGCGCAAGCTCTAGATGTTGTTTTTGGTCTTCACCGACAGGCACATGGGTTGCTTGATAAAGTAAAATATCAGCAGCCATCAAGACCGGATAGGCGAATAAACCTAAGTTGGCCTGGTCTTTCTTTTTACCCGCCTTTTCCTTAAATTGAGTCATGCGGTTTAACCAGCCCAAAGGTGTAAGACAAGAAAAAATCCAACCCAGTTCACTATGGCCAGGGACATCACTTTGTTGAAAGATTACAGATTTATCAACATTAATGCCGGCGGCAATGTAAGCAGCGGTGATTTCATGGATTTGCCGCCTGAAAACTTTAGGGTCTTGTGTTTGAGTCAACGCGTGCAAATCTACGACACAATAAAAACATTCAAAATCAGATTGAAGGTTTACCCAGTTGCGGATAGCACCCAGATAATTCCCAAGATGCAGGTTTCCTGTGGGTTGCACGCCGGATAAAATGCGATTGGTCATGACGTTTTTTGTTTCTTCAGCAGGTTTTTGATCTCAGCCAGATTTAGTGCGCCGGTTAAAGACGCGCATAAAAAATAACTGCTTATGCCGATAAACACAAGAGCACCCAGCAAAAGAATTTCATCTGGTGAATCTGTCACATGACGCCCGCCGACATATTTTAATCCGTAAATTAAAACCCCCATTAAAGCGCTGGAAAGCACCATCTTTGGAAGAGACGCTTTCAAGCGTTCATCTAAAACAAGCTGGCCGCGCCGCCTTAAAATCAATCCCAAAGTCAGGGCATTGACCCAGGCAGCAATGGCGGTGGCCAACGCAATGCCCACATGCAAAAGAGGCCCCATCAAAATCAGATTCAAAATAAGATTTAATAAAACAGCTCCGATGGCAACTTTAACTGGGGTGGCAGTATCTTCGCGGGCAAAAAAGCCCGGGCTTAATACTTTTACCAATACATAGGCTGGTACCCCGGCCCCCAGTGCCATCAAGGCAGCGGCAGAAGCTTCACGCGCGGTGGCATCAAACGCCCCGCGCTGGAACAATGCCCCGATAATGGTATCCGGAATTAAAATTAAAGCCATTGTTGCCGGCAATGTTAACATCAAAGCTACTTCAATAGAGCGGTTGAGGGAATGCATCGCCTGTAATTTTTGGTTGGCACGCAGCTGCTGGGTAAGAAGGGGCAATAGCGCTGTGCCAATCGCTACGCCGATTACACCTAATGGCAGTTGGGCAATACGGTCTGCATAGTAAAGATAAGACACTGATCCACTGGGCAAGAACGAGGCGATAATAACACCAATCAGCAAATTGATCTGCATGACACCTGCGCCTACGGCCCCAGGGAGGACGAGTTTCCCAAGCCGTTTGACTTCCGGAGTAAGGGTGGGCGCACGCAGTTTCAAATTTACCTTGCCCAACATGCATCCTGCCAGCATGAACATAAGCTGTACTATCCCGGCACAAAAAACACCTACCGCCATGGCATGCCCGGCGGTTTGTACAAAGGGCGTTAATCCGATCAGCGCAGCAATTAAAGTCAAATTCAACATGATGGGCGCAGCGGCAAAAGCGGCAAATTTATGTAGAGAATTTAAAATGCCTCCTAAAATT
>JANQSM010000259.1 GCA_028284025.1 Alphaproteobacteria bacterium
AAATACCCGGTCATAAAGCCGGAATCAGTTCGACAAGCAGTGCTGTTTGTTTTTAGTGTCATATCTTATTCTAGAAATTCTACCCTTGCATATATATAAGGATCAATCCCTTTTATGTCCGCATCTTTTGTTGGGCGGTAATAGAACAGCCCTTCCAGCTCAAAGCTGGAAACAGAGTTTGAGAGTGGGATGGTATATGTCAAACGCTTAAGGTATGCATTATTTAGATTGCTAGAATCTATTTCCTGGAATTGTGAGAAAATAGCATGGTTTGTTTTGCCGTTGTTGTCTCTTATTTCCGCAGACAGGCTTGTGCCAAATTTAGAAGTCGCTTTTTGGTTTATTTCCAGATGAATCAGGGCAAATTTGGCTCCTGATGGGTCCAGATTCTGATCACTGGAATAAACTTGCATATTTTCACCATCCAGTTGAATAGGGGTGCCTGCTTCATTTGTTACAAGCCCCACCGCTTCATAGGCATCTAATGACAGCTCATAGGTTTCTGTCCGAATTGTGGTGCCAAAGAATTCTGGTGGTTGGGTATCTACACATACAAGGCCAATTTCTTCATATACGGACAAAGGCATCTCAGCAATGGTGAGAACCTGGTTCTCGTCACATTTTGTTGGAAGCTGACCTCTAGCCCATGCGGCGAGTGTCGGGTTTTGTTCAATCTGACATTCTGGCCCCTGTTCTGTCCAGGTAATCAGCATATCCGGATCTGAACAGGTAAGGTTAATGTTGGAAAGCTGTGTAAGTACGGGGCGAAACATTGCAGCAGCCTGGGCGTGAGTATAAGATGTGACCACATCTGTAATGCCATTTTCTTTTAAAAGAAAATCAAACTCCAGATCATTGTCTTTGGCATTTACAAAGAGTCGCGCAAGGTCAGCACAGGTGCTGTCAAATTCAGCTTTTTCCTTTGATGAGATAATCATAAAGACCGGATAATCCTGAACGGCTTCATAATCAATCTGGACCTGTTCTTTCCCAATATCATTAACTGTCACAAATATCTCGTAGGGTTTTTGGTTGGGGTATTTGTAATCAAAGCTACATAGCCCCAGGGGCATCCCAAAAGAGTTTTTATAAAACCCGCGAAGAGCATCACTTGGCTCTTTTCCTTCCAATCCAGTGATGATCATAATTGGGAGCATTCCCTCTGGTAAAGGGAGATTATGCTGCAAAGCTTTAGCGTCAGGTACAACTTCCAGCAGACCATCATCATCTTCATCATTTAAGGCGGTTCCTACAGTAAAAGCAGCCTGGCGGACTATTTCTTTATCTTCTAGTCCGGCAGAGGCTTTTTGATGGGAAACCACCTGGCCACTGAGCATACTTAAAACCGCTGTTAAGGCACCGATCAAGATCACACCCATAAAAATCGTCATAAAATTGACAAAACCACTTTGGGGATTTTCATGCATATTAGTAATCCTCAATACTCCTTAGTATTCATCTGGTCTGACTTCCATGGCAATGACGCCCCGGACAGTCTCAATTTCAATATCCGTTACATTTTCTGTTACCGGGAAAGTTAATGAATTTGTGATGGAAACTTCATCACCGCTTTCATTCTCTTGCACATCTATCCGACAGATGGTTAGTTCCCGGTCTTCACCCGATTCATAATCTACTTTCAAAATTACTTCCACAGCTGTCCAGGGCTCTTCGGCACTACATACTGCTGTTACTCTGCCGTGTTTAAATAAAAGGTTTCCTTCTGCATCTTTGAATTGAATGTCTTCACTGCTGCTGGTTGGATCACTGATTTCATATGTTTCGAAATTTGAAGAAGTAATAACTTCCCCTTCAATATCAAATGCGTTGTTGAGTTCTTCGCAGATAAAAGGCCAGTCACTGGGGTTTTCTGGATTGGGTGTTTCTGTGTAAACATAATCAGGGTTTATACTGATGGCATCGCTTACTTTACAGTAAGGGTTTAGGCTTATTTTGGAATATCCCGGTGCGGTTTCATCTGTCTCGGTGCGGCAATCCCAATAACCCTTTTCATCACTTAAAGAGTTTGTTTCACTGACATAGACAAGCTTTTCCGTCGGTTCACACTTTTTGCTGGGCAGTTTGGCAAAACGTTTTTCTTTTAAAAGTTGTTCTTCCAGGGCATCTTTAGGGATTAAGGCTGCAATGGTCATTGTAACTTCATCATCTTTCTGGGCAATTCCCTTGGCGGCACTGATACAGGTAGTTGAAAATTCCCCGTCTTCTCCAGAATCAATAAAGGCAAATAGGGGGTATTTCAGGGATGCAACAGTGGAATGCACCACAGGCATGCGGGTATACCCTTCAAGGTCTTGTGATTTAGAACGGTTATAAGCGCAATAGCGTACGTTCTTTTGCATGCGGGGTGCAGCTGATGTCAAAGGAATCTGACCACCATAAACTTGGACATCCACTCCGCTAAGCATTTGTGCCGGTTGTGACACAGGAACATTGTCCTGGAATCTTACTTCCTGTAGTAAAAGAGTTTTAGCAACAACAATATCACGCTCTTTGGTTACGCCTTCTTCCAGCCCAAATACAGCCCCGATCTGGGGGGCAATCATTAATGCTGCTACACTGGCAATAAAACCTACTGCAACAATCACCATCAGGATTGTTCCCATGGCGAATCCTGCTTGATTTTGAGACGCTAAGGTGTGTTTCATTCTTCTTTATGCCCGATTTTTTGTCAGTCTATCACGCTTTACATTTTTTAATGAGGGGAAAGTCACTTATTATCTTAATAAAGTATCCTTAATATTCATTTAAACAGCAAATAAAAAGCCGCAGAAACTGCGGCTTTTGAGATGCATTGCTTGTTGAAAAAAGCTTAATTGATTCCTTGAAATGAGACACTGGCTCCGGCTCTTAAATCACGCTGTTGACCACGATATGGGTCATAAAGTCTCTTTGTTTCTTCAATACAGTTACCGGCACTGGAAGGTTGTGGTGGTGGCCCTGAGTATTCCCAGTATTCAGCGGGTATATTGCGACCACCGTCGCCTTTGTTTACCCACTTATAGCCATATTCTTGCTCTGCATAGTAATTGTGATCTCTATTTCCCGCATGCATTTCACTTTCAGAGATATAATTGGGGCTGCAACCATCCCAATGATCCTGAGCATCACTTCTATTCGTGTATTCATTAGAACGTGCACTCACTGTACTCACACCATGCGCGTGGTAGTATATTGGTGCTGCTGAAACTTTAACAGTTGGCACAACTTCTTCTACAGCCGCATCATCGCTATCTTTAGCTGTATCAATGTCCTGACTGTTTATACTACTAGATGCAGAGTCTTTTACCTTATCTGGCTTATTACTGTCTGAAGAAGATGTTTTGGAGATTTCAACGTCTTTTGAAGAAGAGTCAGTTTTTGCAGCTGCAATCTGGTGCCCTATTAATCCTGACCCTGGCAAAGAAATTCCAGATGTGAATGTCTCTGCCGAAGCAGGCGTTGCTAATACAAACCCGGTCGCTGTGACCGCAGCTATTAAACTCATTTTTAAGGATAATTTCTTGATATAACCCTGCACTGATGGTGTCTTTTTCATTATTTTACCCCGACTTTATAATAATATTACATCCATTGGTATATATTCATAATATTACAAAATGGTAAAGGAAGGGTTAAAAAAATAGATTGGATTTGATATTTTTCTAAGGGCGCGCGCGCATAACCTATTGATTTTGAATGTTTTTACTATTTGAAGGCTAAATAGGAAGTGTTAACAGCATCAATAATTATCTTGGAAGCAGGCGCCGGATTCATACTGTTTTTCAGATAAAAACTGCTAACAATTACCATGCAGATAATAAAGATTGTGAAAAAGTTCTCAGAAAAGATGTTCTGTATTAAAGAAAGCTGCTTTCTGGTGGAAGTCAGACCAAGCTTTTGTCCCATTACCATTCCCTTTTATATTTATGCGACCTAAACAGTCTTAATAAAAAGAGTGTATAATCAAAAGCTTACCAAATGATTAAGAAAAGGTTTAAGAGTGATTCCCGGAGGAGGTTACCGGGGGTGGTGGCGGGCTTACTTCACCCCCACGAGGGGACACATTAAACTGGATTTGGGTGCCTCCCAATCCTCTGGGGCGCAAAGTAATGGTCGAAATTCGATTGTTGCGTTGATAAGTCATTACACTGACATCTGAACGCACAACAGTAATTTGGCGCCAGCCAAAGCTAGGCATATTGCTTAAATAAAAATCATAGGTTTCGGCCATATTCATGTTCACGTTTTTAACCAGACGACCAGACCATGATTCTCCAGTTCCAAATACAAGAGTATTGGAAAGATCCATTTTTGCGCCTGCCGGGATAGGAACATCTGCAAAGCCAGAGAAGCCAGAGATAGAAGCTGTGCCGGCGGCATATTCTTCTGTGGAGGTCATGCCGCTGGAGCTACCAAGGGTGCGGTCAATAGTCTCACATCCGGTAATAAGCAGTACAGCGGTGAAAAGGACGGATAGTCTGTAAATCATCTTCTTGAACATCTATATATAGTATATGTATTTCTATTTGTAACTATGTCGTGGGCAGGCAGGAATTGCAATATAAAAATGCCGTAATTTCGCCGTTTTCCCACAGTGAGGTCTGCATACAACAAGAAAAATGCATTTTTTTAAAAAAAGGGGTTGCAAAGCATAGAAGAAATATATAGTTTCATGCTTCCCGCAGGGGCATTCGCCTCGGCGGCGTTCTTTGACTTTGTAAATATGGAAGGAAAAAGGTAGACAGTGGGTCTTATTTAGTGACCCATTTGGGACCTAAAATTCTTTTAAGCAGTAATAAGCTTAGGAAAAGGCTCAAAGTGGAAGGACAAGCTTTGCTTGTCATTAACTTGAGAGTTTGATCCTGGCTCAGAACGAA
>JANQSM010000263.1 GCA_028284025.1 Alphaproteobacteria bacterium
GGATCTGTGCGGACTCATGACATTCGGGAAGCCATGAAAGAACAGCACAATATTTCTATTGAGAAAAGTCAGATTGGCCTGAATGCTCCTTTGAAAGAAGTTGGCATGACGGAAGTGCGCATCAAACTCCACGCAGAAGTAGATGCCATGGTTAAAATCAATATTGCCAAATCTGATGATGAAGCGACAAACCAGCGCGAAGCAACACCCGAAGTGATGCCGGTTGATGAAGAAGTACAGGAAGCTTTGACAGAAGAGCCAAAGAAAACGGAAGCTACCCCTGAGCCAGTTACCGCCAGCAATGAAAATCAGGAAGAAGAAGCAGAGACAGCTGAAGACAAAAAACCAGCTGCGAAAAAATCTGCGAAAGCTTCCCAGAAAAAATAATTGAAAAATAATTGAAAAATAATACTTAATTAAAAGTACACATTTGTAGCAAAAGCAGGATACTACGCGTCCTGCTTTTTGTTATTTATGGGGCGTAAAAATTTCTAGGTGTGAGTAATCTCTGTAAAACCTTTTGATAAATACGGGAGTAATTATGTGTATGAAAAATGTGGATTCTTTTGCTTTTGCATACGCCCCTATCTGGCTGATAAGTTGAGGTCATGAATATGAAAATAGATACATTAGAACGCCTTGGGGCAGACGACAAAATCCTGGAAAATGAAACCGGGTACCGCACACCCCCTCATAATTTTGAGGCCGAACAGGGGTTGCTTGGGGCTATCCTAGTTAATAATTCTGCATATGAAAGAATCGCAGAAATTGTTACGGCGGAAGAATTCGCAGATCCGGTACATGGCCGAATTTTTGCCGCTTGTAAAACACTGATTGAACGCGCACAGATTGCCAATCCTGTTACCTTGAAAAATTATTTTGATCAAGACGGCGCCTTAAGTGAAATTGGCGGGGCAAAGTATTTGGCAAAACTGGCAGCTTCTGTCGTGTCAGTTGTGAATGTCGTAGATTATGCCAAAACCATTCATGATCTTTTCTTAAGACGGCAACTCATTAATATTGGGGAAGACGTTGTTAATGATGCCTATGAGCATTTAATTGATAACCCCGCCACTACCCAGATTGAAGTAGCTGAACAGTGTCTTTATGACTTGGCTACCAGTGGTGAAACAGCTTCAGGTTTCCGCGGATTTGATACGGTACTGGCCAATGCCGTGGAAATGGCAGAAAGTGCATACCAGCGAGATGGAAAGTTAACCGGGCTATCTACCAATCTGGTGGATCTGGATCAACTTTTAGGTGGCCTTAACCCATCAGACCTTGTGATTCTGGCAGGACGCCCCTCTATGGGGAAAACGGCTTTGGCCACCAATGTTGCTTTTAATATTGCAAAGAAATTCCGTAAAGAACAGTCAGACCTTGGCAGCCGAACAGTCGATGGGGGCGCCGTTGGCTTTTTCTCTCTGGAGATGTCCGCTGAACAGTTGGCTACACGTATTGTAGCAGAACAGGCAGAAGTCCCTTCCGAAAAGATTCGCCGCGGATCCATGAATGCCTCGGATATCAATAAAATTATTCAAATTAGTAAAGAGCTTTCTACAATTCCACTCTACATTGATGATACACCAGCCCTAACGGTCAGCGCCCTGCGCACTCGTGCACGGCGACTAAAGCGCCAGCACGGTCTTGACCTAATCGTGGTGGACTATTTGCAACTGATTAACGGGTCGGATAATTCTTCTCGTGATGGCAGGGTGCAGGAAATTTCAGAAATTACCCGAGGATTAAAAACTCTTGCCAAGGAACTGGACGTCCCGGTTATTGCCCTTTCCCAGCTCTCACGAGCAGTGGAACAACGGGAGGATAAACGCCCGCAGCTTGCAGACTTAAGGGAATCTGGTTCGATTGAACAGGATGCAGATGTTGTCATGTTTGTTTATCGGGAAGCTTATTACGAAGAACGCAACGAGCCTACTAAACGCTCAGATGAAGAAGACAGTAAATTTAATGAGCGCTATGCCCGCTGGCAGCAAAACTTTGCTGAAGTAGCACAAAAGGCCGAAGTCATCATCGCAAAACAACGTCACGGACCAATTGGAAAAGTTGTCTTGCACTTTGAGGGCGCAACGACTAAGTTTTCTGATTATGCAAACAACGATTACCTCCCGGAACGACAATAAAGTGTCGCCGACCACTCTAGAGGCTTCTATATCAAATGTAAAATTTACAGTTGATCTGGATGCTCTGGAAGCCAATTACCATAAGGTAAATTCCTATACTGCCCATGGGAATTGTATTCCAGTTGTAAAAGCTGATTCTTACGGCTGTGGTATGATTGAATCTGCCAAACGTCTGGCCAGGGCTGGAGCAAGACTATTAATGGTTGCCCAGATGGAAGAGGCTGTTAAGCTTCGCTCTGTCCTGCCGAAAGTTCAAATTGCTGTGCTGGATGGCCTGTTGCCGGGGATGGTGCCCCTTTACATACAACACAATCTGATTCCTGTCTTAAGCAGTTATGACCAGGTACAGGAATGGGCCACTGATAGCGGCGCTGCCATAGACCGCCCGGTAATGATTCACTTTGATACCGGCTTAAACCGGATCGGCATGCGCCTGGAAGAAATAGACCAGTTGGCTGAAGAGAAAGCTCTATTAAAACTCTTAAACATTCACAGTTATCACAGTCACCTGGCTTGTTCTAACATGCCAGATCATGAATTGAATCATCTTCAACTGGAGAGATTTAAATCTATCCTTCAAAAACTACCCAAGGCAAGAGCTGGATTGGCGGCAACCAACGGTTTATTTCTTGGACCAGATTACCATTTTGATACCTGCCGCATCGGGCGTTACATTTATGGAGTGGAACCGGTAAAACAAGCACCAGAGAAAGCCACCCCCGTAGTCAGCATGTCTGCGCGTATTCTCCAGATTAAAACAGCAAAGAAGGGGGAAACTACCGGGTACGAAGCCACTTATAAATTCGACAAAGATACCCGTATCTGTACCATTGGGCTAGGCTATGCGGATGCGATTCTGGTCAGCTTAAGCAACAAGGGAATATGCTACATAGACGGCCACAAGGCCCCGGTGATTGGGCGAATTTCCATGGATCTGATGACGCTGGATGTGTCAAATGTGCCAGAACACCTGGTTTATCCTGGACAATTTGCCGAAGTTATTGGACCCAATAACACAATTAATGCTATTGCTGCTCAATGTGGGGCGATTCCTTATGAAATTCTGACTCGCCTGAGCACACGACACAAACGCCAGTATATAGGAGCCGTTGAATAATGCTTGCAGCTGTTGGAAATGCCTTTCTTGCGTTCCTGGCCGCTGTCGGTCGGTTGGCCGAATTTGCTGGCAAAGCTTTATCGCATTGTTTTCGTCCACCATTTTATTTCCGCCAACTCGGCCGGCAAATGATTGATATCGGTTTTTATTCCTTACCTGTGGTAGGCCTTACAACGGCTTTTTCCGGCATGGTGATGGCGCTGCAAAGTTACACTGGCTTTTCCCGGTTTTCTGCCGAAGGTGCTGTAGCCACGGTTGTAGTGATTAGTATCACCCGCGAACTGGCCCCGGTTTTAGCTGGCTTGATGGTAGCTGGACGAATTGGTGCCAGTATGGCGGCAGAAATTGGAACCATGCGGGTAACCGAACAGATCGATGCTCTGACAACTCTTTCAACCAACCCGTTTAAATACCTGGTTGTCCCGCGGATTATTTCTGGGCTAATAATGTTGCCACTGTTGGTATTGGTTGGTGACGTCATCGGAATTTTTGGCGGCTATGTTGTGGGGGTTTACAAACTTGGCTTTAATCCAGGCAGCTATCTACAAAGTACCTTTGATTATCTGGAATTTATGGATGTTTTTTCCGGCTTGGTCAAAGCAGCTGCCTTCGGATTCATTATTTCTCTGATGGGATGTTATCACGGATATAATTCCAAACGCGGCGCACAGGGTGTTGGAATTGCAACCACCAATGCAGTGGTATCGGCAAGTATTCTTATCCTGATTTTCAACTACATTATTACGGAGCTGTTTTTCTCAGTTTAAAGTTATGTCCAAAAAATCCACCCCCAAAATAGAGTTGAAAAACGTCAAGAAAGCCTTTGGCAAAAACAAGGTTTTGCAAGGCGTGGATCTGGATGTTGCCAAAGGTGAATCCATGGTCATCATCGGTGGATCAGGATCCGGAAAGTCTGTCACGCTAAAGTGTATCTTGGGATTAATTCAGCCTGATTCCGGCAGTATTTTGGTAGATAGCCAGGAAATCACCAAGATGTCCTCTAAGCAGAAAGAAAAAATTAATTCCAAGTTTGGCATGCTTTTTCAAGGAGGCGCCCTGTTTGACAGTTTGACCGTATGGGAAAACATCAGCTTTGGTCTGCGCGCTACGAGCAACATTAATAAAGACGATGCTTATAGTCTGGCAGTAGACAAGCTGAAAGCTGTGGGTCTAAAAGATCATGTCGCTAAACTTTTCCCATCTGAGCTTTCCGGAGGAATGCAAAAACGGGTGGCACTGGCGCGGGCCATTGCTGCGGAACCAGAAATCATTTTCTTTGACGAACCCACCACCGGTCTAGACCCAATTATGGCTGATGTTATTAATGATCTGATTGTAAAATGTGTAAAAGATTTAGGCGCAACAGCGGTTTCCATTACCCATGATATGGCCAGTGTGAGAAAAATTGCCGACAAGGTGGCAATGATTTATGACGGAAAAATTATCTGGAATGGTACTATTAAAAAGATGGAAAATAGTGGTAACCAATATGTTGATCAATTTATCCATGGCCGCGCCACTGGCCCGATTGAGATGGTTGCCTAAGCCAAGTTAAGAATCATTTGCAATTAAAGAAACTTGTGTTATAGTCCGCGCATGACAAATTTTGTTGGAAAAGAAGCACCGGATTTTACGTCCCTGGCTATTTTGCCGGACAATTCGTTCAAGCCAGATTTTAATTTGCGCACCCACCTGAATGGGCGCTATGCGGTTTTAATTTTTTACCCAATGAACTTTGGGTATGTTGAGCCGACTGAAATGATTGCGCTGCAGCAGCGCCTGGGTGAATTTCAGCAACGCAAAACTGAGATTATCACTATCAGCACTGACACGCACTTAAGTCATCTAGAATGGAAGAAGAAACCTATCCAGGCCGGAGGCATCGGTAATGTGCAATTCCCGATGGTGTCAGATATCACCCGCCGGGTTGCTAACGGATTCGAAGTTCTGGTGAATGACAGCATGTGCATGCGTGCCACCTTCGTTCTAGACGGTGACCACATCGTGCGCTATCAGGCCACACATGATTTACCGTTTGGTCGCAACGTGGATGAAATCATCCGCGTGATTGACGCCCTACAATATCATGAGAAAAACGGCATGGTTACACCCGAAGGCTGGGTTAAAGGCCAACGCGGCTACAAACCAACCCCGGAGGGCTACACCCGTTATTTTGAAGAAACCTATAATAATTCAAATGTGCGGTTTGCAAACAAAGACGCAGCCTAAAGCCTAAACCTTATTACGGTCTCTCGTTGCCTCTGACGCTAAGCGGCACTGGGCTGTTTGCAAACCGATCGTGCTTTGGGCCAGTATCTTCATTCCCCTTTACAACATCTGCAATTTCTAAACTTTCACGACCTTTTTCCCTAAGGAACTTATTTGCTGTTTTTTTGATAAATGTTAAGGTGTCTCTTTGACTGTCACAACCATCACAGCCCCCTCTCATGTCCAGTTTCACAACGCGAGTAGCAGGATCAACATCCTCCAAAGCGATTGTTGAACCGTGGCTTCTAAGAAAATTTTGCACTTCCTCTCGGCCTAATATGACCTCAATCAAACGCTCGATGATGGCTACATCGTCTTCAGTATATGCTTCTACCATACTCTGTCTCCTTTTGTTTTTTTAAATAAATTTTTAAAATGCGGTATTATCTACCATGGGTGTGTGAACCTCCAAAAATAAAATCTTCCTCTTTAGAAGAAACTTCTAGCTTTCCAACCTGATGTCCAAGACCACATTGGCAACAATTACCGTTACACCCTGCGCAGGCACCGCCTAAATCCCCTTCCTTGACGGTGACTTCTTTTCCATCGCCACGACGTACAACTCTAACAGGCTGATACTCACCTCCACCCTGAGAAGAACTTGCCAGCTCCGAACCGCCCTTTCCTGTTACAATAGGGTCCTGAGCTGGTGAGGAAGAGTCACGACCTTTAACCTGAACGGGTTCAGGCCCTTGTCTTTCAGGTTGCTTTACCTCTTGGGAAATATTTTCAATTTTAGGAGCACGTGTCTCAATGACGGTTTCTTGGGGGGCAACTTCTTGGGGTTCTATAGCTTCTACTACGGCTTGTAAATCTGCTGCAGGAGGAGCGGCTGAAGGCGTAATTTTCTGCTCCGCGATATTTTCAACTGTCGGAGCTGGTCCTGTTTGAGGGGTAGAGGTAGATGCAGTTTCTTGAACAATTTCAGGTTCTTTTGTTTCTGCTACAAGGATTTCTTCCTGCACCGCCGGACCTTTTTCTGGCTCTTGTGGCGCAACATAATCTTTGTTTTCTTCTGGAACAGCTGTTGCCTTTAGAGGGTCTTGTTGTTGAACAGCCGCCTCTACAGCCGGTGCCACAGAAGCTTGAGGTGCTGTAGTGGGTGCTGCAGAAACGTTACCTTCCTGAGCAACCGCCGGGGCTGATGCAGCAGCTGGAGCCGGAGCAGGAGCTGCTTCAGAAGCTGTTGGCGCAGAAGCTGCTGGTGCTGATGCTGCCT
>JANQSM010000264.1 GCA_028284025.1 Alphaproteobacteria bacterium
ATTTGCGCGTGAAATGCTAACCCGGCGTGTTTCAAGCGGCTGGCGAAGGGCTTCAAGCGTAGAGCGATTAAACTCCGGAAGTTCGTCTAGAAACAAGACTCCGTGATGGGATAAAGAGACTTCCCCTGGCTTGGCTTTGTGGCCACCCCCCACCAGGGAGGGAAGAGAAGCTGAATGATGTGGATCACGAAAGGGGCGGGCTTTTAGAATGCGTCCCTCTTCCAGGTGTCCGGCCACGGAATGAATCATACTAAGTTCCAGTGCTTCTTCGGGTTCCAGATCTGGTAAAATACCGGGCAGGCGGGCGGCCAGCATGGATTTTCCGGGTCCTGGCGGGCCGATCATTAACAGGTTATGCCCTCCAGCTGCGGCAATTTCTAAGGCACGTCGTGCCGTTTCCTGGCCTTTTATCTCAGAAAGGTCTGGCAAATGGGAAACGTGTTCCGCCACCTGGGGGGTAGGAGGTTCAAGCACCTGTGTGCCTTTAAAATGGTTGATCAGGCTTAAGAGGTCCGGGGCGGCAATCACATCAATTTCCCCCGCCCATGCCGCTTCTCCTCCGGAAGCCGCCGGGCAGATAATACCACGATCAGAATGACTGGCATTAATGGCAGCTGGCAATACCCCGGCCACAGATTCAATCCGCCCGTCTAAACTCAATTCTCCCAATACCGAATAGTTTTCAATGTCCTGTGCAGAAATCGCATTAAGGGTGGTCAGCAACCCTAAAGCAATGGGTAGGTCATAATGGCTGCCTTCCTTGGCAACATCTGCGGGGGCTAAATTAACGGTAATGCGCTTCGGCGGCAGTGACAAACCAATGGAATTAAACGCAGCGCGAATCCGTTCTTTTGATTCTCCAACGGCTTTATCGGCCAGGCCCACAATATTAAAAGCCGGCATGCCATTGGCAATTTTCACCTGAACATCGACGTCGGTGGTTTCAATTCCGGAAAATGCGACCGTGTGAACGCGTGTGACCACGGCCTTACCATTCAACTTCCATGCTTTGTTGCACTGCCGGTTTGACCTGCACATGGCTGATCACTTTTTGAACATTGGCAATATTGCGGGCCGTATCCACGACCGCTTCAAGCTCCTGCTGGTTTTGAGCAACGCCAATCATGTACACTACGCCTTCATGCACATTAAACTGGTAATTGATGGTACGCACATCGCCGTCAAACAAAAGTTCTGCCTCCAGCTGGTTGACAATCAGCGTGTCTTTTGCACTTTGCTGTATGCCTGGCGGTGCCCCGACATGAATTTCATTAATGACTTCCCTAACCTCTTCTACCTTCCAGGCAAGACGCACGGCATCCAGGCGCTGTTGTCCAGTGGTGACTGTGCCGGTCAGCAAGACGCGTTTATCGTAAACCACAATGCTTAGGTTGCTGAACATTTCCAAGTTATGCTGGAACCATAGATGCTGGATTTCGGCATCAATCTGGGTGTCTTTAATGTTACCACTTAAACCCCGTTCTTCGGCACTGGCCACTCCGATCTTGGACCCGATGCCAGCTGCTGCCCCCAATGGGCTGCACCCTTGCAGAATTAATCCGCACAACAGGATACATAGAGCGTATCTCATATCTGTTTTACTCCTCTTGAAAAGCATTTTTAATATGCGATATTTTGGGCCAAAGTTTACCCGAAAAATCAACCGTGATCACATCAAACCGCTGTTGGTGGTCTTTCAAGGGCGGATTCGCACTAATAAACCAGCGCGCCGCTTTCACAATACGCTTCTTTTGGGAAGGTGTTACATGATCCAGGCTGGCTTCTTCCGAAGCATGGGATTTTACCTCTACAAAAATAAGCTGACGCCCCCGTTTGACGACCAGGTCAATTTCACCTACAGCGGTTTTATAGCGCTTATATAAAATGCCATACCCTTTTAGCCTTAAATACATCCTGGCCCAGAATTCTCCGCGATGTCCTTTTGTATGGGCATGCTGGCGGCCTTGGACAGGGTCAGCTACTTCCGGTGTCTCCCCCATCCTTGAGGCTAAGAGCTTGGCGATAAATTTCTCGTCTTGGTCTTCCATAAATTTTTGCCGTAATGTCAACTGCTTCTTTCAGACTCATCTTATCAAGTGCAGCCGATAAGTCACGCGTCAGTTGCTGTGCATCCACAGGCTGTACAACTATTGGTTCAATTAAGAGTACAAGTTCGCCTTTTGGGGGTCCCGTGTGTTGATAAAAATCAATGAGTTCACTGGCTTTGCCGCGCTTTATGTCCTCGTGGATTTTTGTCAGTTCCCGTGCTACACATATGTCACAGTCCGGTCGAAAATTGTGTAAAATTTGTAGAGTTTTTGTCAGCCGTTTGGCACTTTCAAAAAAGATCAGGGTCGCGGGTACATCCGTCATACGAGCCAGCAATTTTTCGGCTTCCCCTTTTTTCTGAGGAAAGAATCCTAGAAACGTGAAACTGTCACTTTTTAATCCTGACAGAATTAAGGCAGACAAAACGGCAGAGGCTCCTGGCACTGTGGTAACCGCAATATCCTTTTCCTGGCAGGCTTGTACCAGCTTGAATCCAGGGTCAGAAATCAATGGTGTTCCTGCGTCACTTACCAAGCTAACGCTTTTACCGTCCTGCAAAGCTTTAATAAGCTTGGGTAGTTGCTTGTGGGCGTTATGATCGTGATACGCTATCGTTTTTGTTTTGATATTGTAATGGCTTAATAGTTTGGCGCTTTGGCGGGTATCTTCGCAAGCAATCAGGTCACAATTCTCTAGCGTTTGAAGTGCTCTTAGGCTAATGTCGCCTAAATTGCCGATGGGGGTTGCAACAAGATAAAGTCCCTTTAAGATGGGGGGCTTGGATAATTTTATGTCCATGAATATTAACTAGGGTGTTTTGAAAAAAATGGCAAAGCGTTTTTTATATATTCTTCTGAGTATAGTTTTGGTGGGGTGTAGTTCGGCTCAGATCCCTCTTAAGCCACAAGTCCGCACAGCTGATGAAAATCTGAACGCACCGCAACGCATTCAGCCTAATGTACCCCAGGGCAGCAAGGCTGAAACGGTTTACAAAACACCAGAAGTCGCCCGCCAGTCAGTGAATCCCTATGGACCGGAATATGACGGAGTTGAAATTGCACAAGCTGAACAGCGTGAAGGGGGTATTG
>JANQSM010000270.1 GCA_028284025.1 Alphaproteobacteria bacterium
TCCCCCCATACCGAAACCAGATCAGCCGATTGAACTGCGAAAATCTGTTTTGATGCGGCCAGCAGCTATTGCTATAGGAAGCTCAACGGGAGGGCCACAAGCCTTGATAACCTTCTTTAAAGGATTAAAGCAGGAAATTAATGTTCCAATTCTTTTGACCCAGCATATGCCGGCAACATTCACATCAATCCTGGCCAAGAATATTGAGAAAACAACAGGTTGGCCCTGTGTAGAGGCAACGGAGGGTCTTGAGGTCAAGCCAGGTGTGGTTCATATTGCGCCCGGAGATTATCACATGACGGTAATCAAATCTGAAGAAGGGAAGATGGTTGTTAGACTGAACCAAAACCCGCCGGAAAACTTTTGTCGTCCATCAGTTGATCCGATGCTCCATAGCATGATTGAAGTATATGGCCCAAGAATTTTGAGTGTTATTCTGACCGGTATGGGCCATGACGGACTTTATAGTTGCCGTAATTTGGTAGAGGCCGGTGGCCGGGTGATTGCTCAGGATCAAAAAACAAGTGTGGTTTGGGGAATGCCAGGAACGGTTGCTGCGGACGGGCTGTGTACGGATGTACTGCCTCTTGGAAAAATGGCCGATAAAGTTCTGACCATTGTCAAGGGAGGTCAATAATGAGCATTGATGATAAAGCCTTTGATAGTCTGACTGCAAAGCTTAAGCAGGTTTCTGGAATCGTTATTACCCGTGACAAATCCTATTTACTGGAAAGTAGATTGCTGCCTGTCACGCGAAAGCACGGGATTACAGATTTGAATCAGCTGGCTGAAAAGTTTGCAAGCACTCCAAGTGATGAACTCGTTACGGATGTGGTTGACGCAATGACAACGAATGAAACTCTGTTCTTCAGGGATTTAAAGCCATTTGAAACATTCAGAAACCATATTTTGCCTTACTTGCAAAAAACGAGAGAAAATGCAAAGAAATTTCGAATTTGGTGTGCTGCCTGTTCAACCGGACAGGAACCTTATTCTTTGTCTATGATTATAAGGGATGAGTCAGCAAAGTTTACTGGATGGACAACGGATATTATAGCTACTGACTTGTCAACAGATGCTTTGGCCAAAGCCCAGGAAGCAGTATACAGCCAGTTTGAGGTTCAGCGCGGTATGCCTGTGCAGCTTTTGATGAAATACTTTACCCAGGAAGGGGAGCGCTGGCATTTGAAGGACGAAGTTAAGAACATGCCCAAGTTCAGTGAGTTTAATCTGTTACAGGATCCTTCTCATTTTGGCAAATTCGACATTGTGTTTCTTAGAAACGTGTTGATTTATTTTGATAATGAGACCAAAAAACAGATCCTGGAAAGGATTGCAAGCCTTTTACCTGATGATGGTATGCTGTTTCTAGGAGGTGCAGAGACTGTACTTGGCATTACGGACCAACTTGAGGCTTATACTGATTATCGGGGACTTTACCGCAAAACCGGGCCAAACAAGCTTGATTTTGGATCAAGCCAGGAAACAGCAGAGGCAGCTCCCGCTCCAACAAGCTCCGAACCTGCGGCCGCTACCTCCTGAAAATAAAACAGACGCCTCCGAAGAAGCGCCTGTTTTTTCTAAAACATAGGAATTTTTATGTAATCTCTACGCTGTGGCAGATTCATTCGCAACTGGTTGAGCAGCAGGTTTTGAACCTTCCGGTGGTTCCCGCAAGACGTATCCACGTCCCCACACAGTTTCGATATAGCTTTCGCCATCTGTTGCGTCTTCCACTTTTTTGCGTAATTTACAGACAAACACATCAATAATTTTTTGCTCTGGCTCATCCATACCGCCGTAAAGGTGGTTCAAGAACATTTCTTTGGTAAGGGTAGACCCTTTTCTTAAAGATAAAAGCTCAAGAATACCATATTCCTTACCGGTTAGGTGCAGAGGGGTACCATTTACACTGGCCGTACGGGTATCCAGGTTAACTTCCAGATGACCGGTTTTGATAACCGACTCTGAATGTCCTTTAGAACGGCGTACAATTGCCTGAACACGGGCGATCAGTTCCCGCTTGTCAAACGGCTTGGTCATATAGTCATCCGCCCCGGTGGTTAGACCTTTCAGCTTGTTGTCTGTTTCTGACAGACCGGAAAGAATCAGAATAGGGGTTTGGACGTTTGAATCTCTTAGACGCTTTAGAACGTCGTATCCATCCATGTCGGGCAGCATTAGATCCAGGATGATGATGTCGTAATCGTATAATTTCCCAATTTCAAGTCCATCTTCACCAAGATCCGTTGTATCAACAACGTATCCTGAGGACTTCAACATCATTTCAATACTTTTCGACGTAGCGGGATCATCTTCAATTAGTAGGACGCGCATGATTTACTCCTTATCGCAAGATTACCTATCAAAAATTCTCAAGAGCGTAATAATCAAAAATTAACTCTATCTATTAACCTTTATACGTTAATAATAGTTAATTTTTGATTAAAATAAAAGCCAAATATGTTAATAAAGGTAAATATTAGGAGATCATATACGAAAATATGTTATAAATTAGAAACACTTGTAACAAAGGATTTTTCTTGAAAAATATCATCAAATCAGTCACGGGAGAAGTTGAAGCGCTTGAAGATACTATCTTTTTCGGGCGGGTGAAATCTATTTTAGGAATGCTCGTAGAAGTTGAAGGTATTAACCAACGGCTTTCTGTGGGAGACCGCTGCCACATTATTACCCGGGACAAGCGCAAAGTAACCTGTGAAATTGTAGGATTTAAAGATGACAGCGCCTATGCCATGGCATTTTCTGCTTTGGACGGGGTGGGTCTTGGGGCACGGGTCGAAGTTACCTCTACCCAACCCTACATTACGCCTTCCAACAAATGGCTGGGCCGGGTGGTGAACGCGATGGGGGATCCTATTGATGGCAAAGGCCCATTAGGCCAGGGCAAGGAAAGTTACTTCTTGAAAAGTACTCCACCGCCAGCACATCAACGCTCTCGTGTGAAAGAGAAAATTGACCTGGGGGTGCGGGCTATCAATACTTTCCTAAGTTGCTGTCGGGGGCAGCGAATGGGGATTTTCTCCGGTTCCGGGGTGGGAAAATCAACACTGCTTTCCATGCTGGCTAAATATACTGAAGCCGATATCAGCGTAATTGGCCTGGTGGGGGAACGTGGCAGAGAAGTAACCGAATTTATTGAGGATTATTTAGGCGAAGAAGGCTTGAAAAAAACAGTGGTGGTGGTGGCAACAGGGGATGAATCACCATTGATGCGTCGCCAGGCTGCTTATATTACCTTAAGCATTGCTGAGTTCTTCCGGGATCAGGGCAAAGATGTTATGTGCATGATTGATTCTATCACTCGTTTTGCTATGGCACAGCGAGAGATTGGCCTTTCTGCCGGCGAACCTCCGGCCAGTAAGGGATATACTCCTACGGTTTTTGCAGAGCTACCTAAATTATTAGAGCGGGCCGGGCCGGGCTATAAGAAAGTTGGCGGGTCAATCACCGGCCTGTTTACGGTATTGGTAGAAGGAGATGACCATAATGAGCCAATTTCCGATGCGGTGCGTGGAATTGTTGATGGCCATATTGTTCTAGACCGTGAAATTGCCGAAGGCGGACGCTATCCGCCCATTAATATATTACGATCAATCTCGCGAACTATGCCGGATTGCAATACTAAGGAGCAGAATGAATTGGTAGATCGTGCCCGACAGTTGCTGGCTGCCTATGATGAAATGGAAGAAATGATTCGCTTGGGGGCTTATAAACGCGGAAGTGATCCGCGCACAGATGAAGCAATTGAATATCACGATGCGCTGGAAAGTTTCTTGAGTCAGACCAAGGATGAACAGATTACTCTTCAACAAGGATATGAAGAGCTGGCAGGGATTCTGGACAAATCTGAAGCTGAACAGGAAGAAGCTGAATGAAGCAGCTGAAAACACTGGTAAAATT
>JANQSM010000001.1 GCA_028284025.1 Alphaproteobacteria bacterium
CCCGAGAGCGGACCCATGCAACTGTTGCACGTATTTTAAAAGAAACTGATTTAAAGCCTGCGGCACATCTCACATGTGTTGCTGCAACCAAGGATGACGTCAATGAAGTCATTCAATCCTATTGGGATCTTGGCGTAAGACATATCGTAGCCCTACGCGGTGACCCACCAGAAGGTGTTGGGACAAAATTTGAACCCCACCCGGAAGGCTATCAAAGTAGTGTAGAGCTTGTAAAAGGCATCAAAGAAATTGGTGATTTTGAAATTTCAGTTTCTGCTTACCCAGAAACCCATCCAGAAAGCGCGAATTTAGATGCTGACCTGGATATGCTGGAAGCAAAGATTGATGCAGGGGCAACCCGGGCTATAACACAGTTTTTCTTTGATAATGATCATTACTTCCGTTATCTGGAAGCTGCGCAAGCAAGAGGAATTACAATCCCGATTATTCCGGGGCTCATTCCAATCTATAGCTTCAAACAAGTCTCGAAGTTTGCAAAACAGTGCGGTACTGCTATCCCAGATTGGCTCGCACGCCGCTTTGATGATTTAGATGATGACGCTGAAACACGTAAATTGGTTGCTGCCGCTGTTGCCGGTGAACAAATCACAGACCTGGCAGATCAAGGGATAAGAGAATTCCACTTTTACACGCTAAACCGTGCCGACTTAGTCTATGCAATGTGCCATGTTATGGGACTAAAAGCAGAAAAAGTCGCGTAAGATTTTGCCAATACAAAGAGACCAGTAAAACATGACTGAAAATATCCAATCGCCCCATAAAGATCCAGCTAAGACGATGACTGAGAGAGCCAAAAAGCACATCCTCATCTTAGATGGTGCTATGGGCACAATGATCCAGCGGCATAAACTTGGTGAAAAAGAATATCGTGGCGAACGTTTTGCCGACTGGCCTTCAGATTTAAAGGGAAATAATGACCTGCTGGTCTTAACGCAACCTGATATTATTCGAGAAATTCATAAAGAATATTTAGATGCAGGAGCTGATATTCTTTGCACCAATACATTTAACGGTACCAGCATCTCAATGGCAGATTATAATATGCAGGATCTTGCCTACGAAATTAACCGTGAGGCCGCTAAACTTGCAAGACAAACTGCTGATGAATATAGCAAACTGACACCTGAAAAACCTAGATTTGTTGCAGGAGCAATTGGCCCAACAAACCGGACCGCATCAATTTCACCTGATGTCAACAATCCAGGTTTTCGCAATGTCACGTTTGACGAGTTGGTTGAAGCGTATTCAGAACAAACAAGAGGCCTGTTAGAAGGTGGTGTTGATGCACTTCTTATCGAAACAGTTTTTGATACATTAAATGCAAAAGCCGCTGGTTTCGCGGTACAAAAAGTTTTTGATGAAGATGGGATTACAAAACCAATTATGATATCTGGAACAATTACAGATCTATCAGGGCGTAATTTATCAGGTCAAACACCAGAAGCATTTTGGTATTCAATGCGCCATCTCAGACCATTTTCAGTTGGTCTAAATTGCTCTTTCGGTGCAGAACAACTTCGTCCAGCAGTCTCTGATATGTCATCAGTTGCGGATTGTTTTATAAGTGCATACCCAAATGCTGGTTTGCCAAATGAAATGGGCGAATACGATGAAAGCCCTGAGGAAATGGCCCCTAAAATGGAAGCTTGGGCAAAGGATGGTCTTTTAAATCTTGTTGGAGGGTGCTGTGGAACAACGCCAGAGCATATTAAAGCAATTTCAGATGCTGTAAGCACACATGCCCCACGAGAACTGCCAGATGTTCCTGTAAAAATGCGACTTTCAGGATTAGAGCCATTTGTGCATGGGTAAGTAGCTATTCATTAATTTGAAAGCTGTTCCCTTTAAAGAAGTATTGAGTATTAAATTTTTAGAAACAGAAGTGATAGTGACGTGACCAGCGCAGCAACAAATTTTATTAATATTGGTGAA